>NZ_CP150886.1:3026415-3329056 GCF_038050375.1 Okeanomitos corallinicola TIOX110
GATCAATGGCGACAAGAGCGATTTGGTTTTTGTATAAGCCTTGTCCTGAGAGTCTTCTGTGCCATTTTTTGACAGTGCCTTCTGCCATTTCTTGGAATTTGGTGTCAACTGTAGTTTGTACCCGCATTCCACCTTTGAGCAACACATCACGACCGAATTTACTGGCTAATTCTTGGGCGACGCTATTGGTAATATAAGGTAAGGCACTGCCTCCAAAGGATCTAATCCGACCTAGTTTAATTTCTTGTTTGAGAGCATCATCATGTTCTTTTTGGGTGATCCAGTTGAGACCTAACATCCGTCCCAAAACTTCTTTTTGTTTCTGTTTTGCCCGTTCCATGCTGGCAAAAGGGCTGAAATCTTCTGGAGCTTGAATTAAACCCGCCATCATGGCTGATTCACCCAATGTTAAAAATTCGGCTGATTTGCTAAAATAACTCCGGGCTGCTGTCTGCACACCATAGTTATTATGACCCCAATAAACCTGATTGAGGTACATTTCTAAAATTTGGTTTTTGGTCAGAATTTGTTCTAAGCGAATGGCTAGTACGGCTTCTGCCAACTTACGAGTAAAGGCACGCTTTTGAGATAAAAAGAGGTTTTTTACCAATTGCATGGTGATTGTAGAACCACCTTCTTTCACACCACCTGCGATTAGGTTAACTACTACAGCCCTACCAACACCAGTGGGGTTAATTCCGTGGTGATTATAAAAGTGACCATCTTCACTGGCTAATACTGCTCGTTTGAGATTGGGGGAAATTCGATCTAGAGGTACAACTTCTCGGTTGGCTTCTCCGTGAATCCTAGTTAAAAGTCTACCTTTAACATCGTATATATATGTAGTTTCTGAGGGGATGAAGTTACGTAATTGTCTCACATCTGGCAGATTGCGGAAACTGATGGCTAAACCAACTAGACCTCCGGCGACAATGGAGCTTGACAGTAATGTGATAGATAATAGGGTAGCGCCAGTGACTTGTCCTACGCCTTTAAAAAATTCAAACCCAGGGGAAACTTTTTCTTTGGGGTGTTTGTTTGCAAAAGTCCTAGAAGACACGGTGGTTTCACTTCCTCACTAATAAATATAAATGTAATTGATGGAATCAAAAAAATCGCTTAATTTTTTGCAATTATAGTAGTCTGGCAAGGCAGAAAACGGATAATTGGCCAGTTAACTTCTACTGGATATTTTCTCAAGTGCAAAGTGTAGTTCACAACGAATTCTATAGTATGGCTCAAAACTTCTCTTGGTTGCATCGTGGTGTGGCAGAAATTTTTCCTCAACCCCATGATGGTGATAATGAATCTGAAAGTTTAGAAAAGCGTTTAGTTAATGCTGATCGTCCTTTAAGAATTAAGTTGGGTATTGATCCGACTGGTGCAGATATTCATTTAGGTCATAGTATACCAGTTAGAAAACTGCGTGGGTTTCAAGATGCTGGTCATATGGCTGTTTTGATTATCGGTGATTTTACGGCTAGAATTGGTGATCCTACGGGTAAGTCTGATGTGCGTCGTCAACTGACTGAGGCAGATGTGGCGCAAAATGCTCAAACCTATCTGGATCAGGTACGCCCTATTTTAGATTTTGACACACCTGGCAGGTTGGAGGTGCGTTATAACTCGGAATGGCTTTCCCGTTTGGATTTGGGAAAAATTCTGGAGTTACTTTCTACTATGACGGTAGGACAGATGTTGGCCAAGGAAGGTTTTGCAGAACGTTACAAAAAGGAGAGTCCTATTTTTCTCCATGAGTTCCTGTATCCTCTGATGCAGGGTTTTGATTCTGTGGCAGTTGAAGCTGATGTGGAGTTGGGAGGAACTGATCAAAAATTTAACATTGCTGTGGGTAGAGATTTACAACGTCATTTCGGTCTAAAACCTCAGTTTGGGTTGTTATTACCAATTTTGATTGGGACAGATGGTGTACAAAAGATGTCGAAGTCTTTGGGTAATTATGTGGGACTTTCTGAACATCCGGCTCAGAAATATCAGAAGTTGCAAGCTGTTCCTGATGATTTACTTTCTCAGTATTTTGAGTTGTTGACTGATTTACCTTTGGATAGTCTGCCAGAAAACCCACGCGATCGCCAGGAATTTTTGGCTTGGGAAATTGTCCGTCAGTATCACGGTGAAGAGGCTGCTAATGAGGCTAAGGAAGCAGCAAAAAGTGGTGGTCAGGAGGGTTCTTTACCAGAGTTTTCCTTGGCTGCTGTAGCTCAATTTCCAGCTAAATTAGCTTTTATTCTTGGTGCTTGTGGTTTATGTAAAAGTACAGGAGAAGGAAAGCGGAAAATTCAAGAGGGTGGTGTGCGTTTAGATGGTGAAAAAATCACTGATGTAGATACTACTTTTAATGTACCTAGTGATTTATACGGTAAGGTTTTACAAGTTGGTAAAAAGAATTTTGTGCGTTTAGTAGGGTAAAGGGAAAATATCACTAATAACTAATGACCAATGACTAAGAACCAATGACTGACAAAATTATTGTCCCTTTGGATGTTCCAGATTTAGAAAGTGCGATCGCTCTGGTGGATAAACTTCCCCAGGTAACATTCTGGAAGGTTGGTTTAGAATTGTTTACTAGCACTGGCCCAGCTATTCTGGAGGTGCTAAAGTCTCGCCAAAAGCGGATTTTTCTGGATTTGAAGTTTCACGATATCCCTAATACTGTGGCTGGCGCTTGTCGTGCTGCTGCTGGTTATGGGGTAGATTTGTTGACAATTCACGCAAATTGTGGTAAAGATTGCTTGAAAGCTGCGGCGGAAGCTGTGCAGGTGGGAGCGGAAAAAGCGGGAACTAAACCACCTAACTTGATTGCTATTACCTTGTTAACTAGCATTTCGGCGCGAGATTTGGCGTTTGATTTAAAGATTCCGCTAGAATTACCGGAGTTTGCTTTAGAAATGGCTCTTTTGGCTGAAAGTTCGGGTTTGAATGGGGCGGTTTGTTCTCCTCAAGAGGTGGCACAGTTACGGGAAAGTTGCGGAAAGGATTTTTTGCTGGTTTGTCCGGGGGTACGTCCAAGTTGGGCTGACAAGGGTGATCAAAAGCGATCGCTCACTCCTGCTCAAGCTGTTCAAGCTGGGGCGGATTTTTTGGTGATTGGAAGACCTATTACTGCTGCTGCTGATCCGGTTCTGGCTTGGGAGAAGGTTTGTTCTGAGGTAGGTTAGGTTACTATGGTTTTGTTTCGCGCAAAGACGCAAAGAAGCTAAGGCGCAAAGGAAGAGTTTTCTGAGTTTTGTGGGGTGGGCATCTTGCCCGCCTAAATCATGACATAATATTTTTTACAGGGTATAGATTTTGTTAGAACTTATGAAAAAACTGGATAGTATAGGAGAAAATAATTATTTGATGTTGAAAAACTTGGTTTTGCTGTTTCCTTATTTTGTTTTGTTTTCTTTTGTGTTTGTTTCTCCTGTTTTCTCGCAAAATCTCTCTTCTAAGCCTATAAATTCAGAGTTGAGTAATTCTTGTTCTCAGCAAAGTTTGGAAAGTTTAATAACTCAGTTAATGTTAAATTTACCTAGCTATGCTAACCGTGTTACTCAACGTTCCCGTCGTCTGAGTCGTGATGTTGATATTTATCCTTATATTTTGGCGGCGGGTAAGCCTGAGTTAAAAGAGTTACCTTTGAATCCTAGTATTGATGTTGCTGATCAGTATGAATCAAAAGGGGTTGACCAGGTTTTGTTTACAACTGTGGAACGACAGTATATTGATAAAAAGGCTGTGGAGTTACAGCAGTTTCACTGGTTGTTTTTGACGAAGACTCACATGGGTTGGCAGGTGGTGATGATGTTTACTCAAACTGGTGAATATCCTGTAAAATTACCAATCGCTCCTCCTAGAAATAGTAGTGATGGGGCGATCGCTCAAGCTGTTAAGCTGTGGTTACGTGATTGTGAAGCGGGAAGTATTAAAATGCAAGGGAAAATATAACAAGTTTTAATTTCGGGATTTTGAAAAAAAAGATTTTTATCCATAAAATAGCTATTTTCTTTTCATAGGACAGCTTGTATTGATTGACTGGTAAATCTTCTAGAGATCACCCTCTTGGAAAGTGACAGAAGAGGGTTAATTTTACTGCCCATAGCAAAAACCAATTCTATAATTAGGGGTTTTAAAAATTGCATTCAAAATCTTGAGTAAGTTGATACGCTTACTCGATGTTTCAAAAAAAGACAGCTTAGTGACTATTTGTTTGAGTTCCTAGCACTTTAGACTTCTGAAAACACCATATTAGCAGTATCAAAGGAGTATATCACTACGAGGCTGAAAGCTTTCAACTTCCCGTAATTTTTCGTAAAGCTCCCGTTCTGCATCTGTGAGATTTTTAGGTGTAACTATCTGAATTTCTACTAATTGATCACCTCGTTTTCCACCTTCTATGGGATAACCCTTATTAGCTAACCGAAATCTTTGACCGGATCTGACTGCGGGTGGAATGGTCATTTTCACTGGACCATCTAAGGTAGGTGCTTCCACTTGTCCACCTAAAACAGCTTCACTGGGAGTTACAGGAATTTGACAGAAAATATTTGTGCCTTCTAGTTTAAATAACGGATGGGGATCAACGGTAATTTTTAAGTATAAATCTCCTCCACCAATGCCTTGATTACGTAAGCGGATGGTTTGACCTGTTACCATAGCTGGGGGCATAGTTACTTCGAGCGATCGCCCATCTTCTAAACGTATTCTTTCATTACCACCTTGATAAGCCTTTTCTAATGGTAAAGTTAATCTTGCTTCTATATCTCTGCGAGCAGTTCGCGGTGGAGTATTAACTGTGTAAGCAACTTTAGTTCTAGTAGAGCGAAATGGATCTGTAGTAGCACCTGTTGGTGGTTTTTTGGTTTCTTTGCGACTGCTAACACCAATAACTTGATTAATAAAACTTTCAAAATCAGGAAATTCGCTGGGATCTACATTTTGGGTAGTACGGCTGTTAGTACGATTTTCTCCCCAACCTTTGGGTTTTGGTGTTTGTTTGCTGCCACTAGCAAAGCCTTTTTGTTGCCAATAGCGACTAAACTGATCATATTGCGATCGCCGACTGGGATCGGAGAGAATTTCGTAAGCCTCACCAACAGTCTTAAATTTTTCTTCTGCTTCTTTATTGCCAGGATTTAAATCAGGATGATATTGCCTTGCTAGTCGGCGATAAACCTTTTTAATTTCTTCGCTGGAAGCATCCTTTGTGACTCCCAAAATCTCGTAATAATCGCGGAAATTCTGCAAGTTTTGCATAGTGAGTTATCAGTTATCAGTTATCAGTGGAAGAAGGCAAGAGGTAAAAGACAAAAGGTTAATTCTTCTGAACTCCCAGAACTCCTGACTCGTGAATCTAAAATCCCAAATCCCAAATCCCAAATCCCAAATTCTTTTATAGCCAATCATCATCATCATCCCAGTTATCTTGGTAACTAGGACGACTGCGCCGTGGTGGAGGACTATCATAGGGTGAACGATTTTCTCGACTAGATCCACGACTATAATCTCTGCCATAATCCTGATCATAGTCTCTACCGTAATCTCGGTTGTATGTGTCTCGTTCTCGATAGCCTTCTTTGAAATAATCCTTTTCTTTATCACCTGTGAAGATGTCACGGATAGCTCCAAACAAGTCTTCATCTTCATCATCAGCATAATACTCACGGACTTCTCGATTTAGCTCATAGAGAGCATCTTGTAAATCAGAGTAAGCCTGATCTATGCCGCGATCATCATCATCTTTTAAACTTTCGCGCAGTTCCCGACAAATGTTATCAATGCGTTGACGACGGTTGCGAGCAAACTGCATTCCCATTTCTAAGGCCACTTCCCTTAATTGCCGTTCCGCTTGTAAAATCAAGGCTTCTGAACGAGTCCGTTTTTCTACCCTCTCTTTCCTTTGACGGTCAACATCAGCAAATTTTTGAGCATCTTGAATCATTCTATTGATTTCTGACTCACTCAAGGTAGATGCACCTTGAATGGTAATACTTTGTTCTCTACCGGTTGTCCGATCTAAAGCTGTTACCTGTAAAATCCCATTGGCATCAATATCAAAAGATACTTGAATTTGAGGAATACCTCTAGGTGCTGGGGGAATGCCATACAACTTAAACCGCCCCAAAGATTTATTATCGGCGGCCATTTCCCTTTCCCCTTGGACGGCGTGAATTTCTACACTGTTTTGGTTATTTTCAGAGGTAGAGAAAATATCAGATCGCCGTACTGGTATAGTTGTATTCCGGGGAATCAATTTTTTCATGACACCGCCAATGGTTTCTAAACCTAATGATAGGGGTGTAACATCTAACAGTAGTACATCCTTCATTTCCCCAGCCAGGATACCAGCTTGAATGGCTGCACCTACGGCTACTACTTCATCAGGGTTAACATTTTCGCTTGGTTCAATACCGATTAAATCTTCTACCAGTTGTTTTACCATTGGCATTCTGGTTGAACCACCTACTAATACCACTTCTTCAATATCTACAGGTGATAGTCCGGCATCTTTTAACGCCCGTTTGACTGGTTTGCGGATCCGGCTGATTAAGTCTGTACACAAGCCTTCAAACTGGGAACGGGTGAGGCGAGTTTCTAAATGTTTGGGTCCATCCTCTGTGGCGGTGATGAAGGGTAAGTTAATATCTGTGACACTGACGGCGGAAAGTTCTATTTTGGCTTTTTCGGCTGCTTCCATCAACCTTTGTAACGCTTGGCGATCGCGTCTTAAATCTACCCCTTCTGTCTCTAAAAACTGTTCTGCCAACCAATCAACTATTTTTTTGTCAAAATCATTACCACCTAATTGGGTATCTCCACTGGTGGATTTTACTTCAAATATGCCATCACCAACTTCTAGAACAGAAACATCGAAAGTACCACCACCCAAATCAAATACTAAGATGGTAACTATATCACCTCGATCTAATCCGTAGGCTAAGGATGCGGCGGTAGGTTCATTGAGAATCCGCAATACTTCTAAACCAGCTATTCTCCCCGCATCACGGGTGGCTTGGCGTTGAGAATCATTAAAATAGGCAGGAACGGTAATGACAGCCCCAGTAACAGGTTCACCCAAATAACGACTAGCATCGTCTGCTAATTTCTTCAGCACCATAGCTGAAATTTCTTCTGAGGCAAATTCCTTATTTAATCGAGGGCAGGTAACTTTAATGTTACCCATTTCATCTTTACGAATGGTGTAAGGTACACGCTTGGAATCGGGGTTAAGTTCAGCGTACCTGCGACCGATAAAGCGTTTCACTCCAAAAAACGTATTTTGAGGATTGAGGACTGTTTGCCTTCTGGCCATTTGCCCAACCACCCGTTCGCCTTCCTTACTAAAGCCAACGACGGAGGGAGTGGTTCGCATACCTTCAGCATTGGCAATTACCACCGGCTTGCCACCCTCCATCACGGCGACTACTGAGTTGGTTGTACCCAAGTCTATGCCGACTACTTTGCCCATGCGTTTCTCATCTCCTGGTGCTTTTCTTACTACATATATATTACGATTGGGCAGCGGTGCTAATAACTAGCTATTGAATGATGAAAACCGCCCAATGGTATAATTATCATCATTTACAGAAATTTTAGCTCAAGCTGCCACTTGACAAACTAGGATAGCATTTGCAGCGGTTAGTCAGTAGTTATTAGTCATTAGTCATCAGGAAAAGTTTTCTCTCTGGCATTCTACTAATTTGCATATTTCCTCATTACCAATTACTAATCACCAATCTTTATTTTGACTTTAAAACAACGATTACTCAATCATCTCCAAGAAGTAGCACGGGAACGAGATCCTTACATAGCCAGTGCTGGACATTTCTTCGTGCAAGAATACATTCGCCAACAATTTTCCCAATATGGAAGTGTGGAAATCCACACCTTTAAAGTTGGTAGTAAAAGCTGTAGTAACCTGATTTTAAATTTACCTGCCCAGCCCAGAAAATATCCGGTGAATTTACCACTGATTTTAATTGGCGCTCATTATGATGGTGTACCTGGGACTGTGGCTGCTGATGATAATGCTACTGGGGTGGCGGTTTTATTGGAGTTGGCGAGAAGTTTCGCCCAAGAACCCGCCAAATATCCTTTACGTCTGATAGCTTTTGATATGGAGGAGTATGGTTTGTTGGGTAGTGCTGATTATGCGGCTTTATTACACCAACAGGGGGAACGTCTGCGGTTGATGATTTCTTTGGAGATGTTAGGTTATAAGGATTCTACTGCCGGTTCGCAAAAGTATCCAGGGTTTTTGGATAAGTTTTACCCCAGTCGTGGCGATTT
The DNA here is from genome assembly GCF_038050375.1 of Okeanomitos corallinicola TIOX110. Taxonomy (NCBI): domain Bacteria; kingdom Bacillati; phylum Cyanobacteriota; class Cyanophyceae; order Nostocales; family Aphanizomenonaceae; genus Okeanomitos; species Okeanomitos corallinicola. Next base: position 3,034,705 of record NZ_CP150886.1, read on the forward strand.
TATCGGTTTAATTGGTAATTTGCGAACTTTGGGGGATTTAATCAGTCTCAGCCGCAATATGAGTAAGGCTGGTGTTTCTAGTCAATGGCTAACTACCCCAAATCGGGGCTTATTTGTTCCTCAAACTCGACTCAGTGATCATGCACCGTTTTGGGATCAAGGTTATCCGGCTATGATGGTGACGGATACGGCGTTTATGCGAAATCCTAATTATCACAAACCTAGCGATACTATTGCTAGTTTGGATTTGGATTTTCTCACGGGTGTTTGTGAGGGTTTGGAATTGGGTATTAGGGGTTTATAGATGAGAATGGAAAATGGGCGATCGCCTACTCTGTTTGTATGACTCGGAAAAAATTTTTTCTATAACCTGTTGCTAAAATTGAAAAACTAGGTTATAATAACAGGGTTACTACCAAGGGCGAGTGGCGGAATTGGTAGACGCACCGCACTCAAAATGCGGCGCCGAAAGGTGTAGGAGTTCGAGTCTCCTCTTGCCCATTTATGAATTTAATAGTTTAGTGAAAGATTTAGCTTTCGTTATAAGTGAATCATAGCAATCTGGTCTCATGACTGAGTTGGGTTGAGGATGATTTTTTGTGCTGTAAATTTTATTTTCTGGTTGTATAGTTTTACAAAAATGATGTGGTTTTTGATTACTCACATAATTAATTGTTTCTTGTAATTACTTAATTCTTAAACAAAATACACCATATTCTTCCTTGTCATTGCCGGAATTTTTGTATTTTGGAACTATTATTGTGTTCAAACACTCCCTTTTAACTGTCCAGAACTCCCCAACTCTAAAACGATCATAAATTTCCTCTCTTCAGAACTAGCTGTTAAAGTTATAGAGACAAAACCGTTGAGCGGAGTATCAGCTACTCATTTAGGACTCAAAATTTCCTATGTTTACAGGTACAATTTTACAGAATGGAAAATATACCATCACCCAAGAAATAGGGAGAGGTGGATTTGGTGTTACTTTCAAAGCTACGCATCATTACTTAGGTCAAGAAGTGGTGATGAAAACTATTAATGAACGCCTCAGACAACATCCAGATTTTCCTAAATTTGAGCGTCAATTTCAAGATGAAGCTAGAAGATTAGCTACTTGCATTCATCCTAATATTGTGCGGGTGAGTGACTTTTTTACGGAGAATGGTCTACCTTACATGGTAATGGAATACATTCCCGGAGATACTTTAGGTCAAGCTTTTGTGTTACCTGGGATACCTTTGTCGGAGGAGACAGGGATTCATTATATCCGCCAAATTGGGGCAGCTTTGCAGGTGGTACACAATAACGGGTTGCTGCATAGAGATATTAAACCTGATAATATTATTCTTCGCCTAGGAGCGCAGGAAGTAGTTTTAATTGATTTTGGTATAGCTAGAGAATTTAACGGTGGTGTTAAACAAACTCACACTGGTTTAGTTAGTGAGGGTTATGCACCGATTGAACAGTATTTAACTCAAGCACCACGCACCCCAGCAACTGATGTTTATGGTTTGGCTGCAACTTTATATGCACTTTTAACAGGACAAGTTCCTACACCAGCTTTATTACGGGATAGAGAACCTATGCCTTCTCCTCGTGAGTTGCAACCCCATATTAGTGCATCTACGAACCAAGCCATCATGAGGGGTATGGCGTTAGAGTCTAAATTTCGTCCAGCTACAGTGGCAGAATGGTTACAATTACTACCGGGCAACGGCTGGGAAAGAATTCCCCAGTCACTGACTCAACCAGCGCCAACTGTTGATTTATCGGTTTTTCAATCAGAAAAGCGGCAAACACCACCGTCTGTTTCACTTCCTAGTCCGAGTTCCATTGCATTAGGGGCAAAAACCGCTGTTAAGGCATCCGAGAAAATCATTACATCGAAAGTATTTATAGGTGTTGGTGCGTTTTTGATCACTGTGATGGCAGGATTTAGTATGACAAGGATGTTATTAAAATCTCAATCACGGTTAGAACCTCAGCCACTGGTGGAAGAACCTGCTGAAGAACCTACTACTTCAAAACCTGTAGTTAGGAATACATCACCTCAACCTACACCTATCTTTTCCCCTCGTGAGTCCGTATCTACACGACAGCGCTGGCGTAAACGTTCTGTTACTCCAGAAACTAATCCTGAGAATGATGTTGTCCCAGAAACTGCACCTGAAGATAATTCCGCAGAAACTCCTGGACGTAAAACTCAGCAAAATACTCCTGAACCTGTAACTACTTCCACTCCATCCCTAATAGAGAAACTGAGAGAAGCTAAATCTAAATCATCTCCTCAAGCGACTCCATCTCCAGAAAATACCCCTTCAATTATGATTGAAAATAAGAGTCCATCCCCGCCGAAAAAATTAGATAATTCTGTAGTTATACCTGTGTCACCAACACCTAAAAATTCTGTCGTTGTACCTGTAATGCCGACACAGTCGTCTAAAAGTACGGATTCTTCTGCGGTAGTTGTGCCAACCCAAGAAGCTGAGACAAATTCTGCTGCTAATAATTAAGATAATCAATAAATAATATCATTTAAATGAAGAAAAACCCAAAAATAAATTAAACTCTATCAACAGAGTAAGTTATACTTTAATATCTGTTTTTATAGGGGTTTTTATTTGCTGGGAATTGATATTCAAGATGATTTTGTTTTATGTCTATCCCTGGGGATAGATAGTTAATTATAAAATTATGCTCCGTTAGCTAGAAGTTAGTAAATATATTGTGGTTTAAAGTTTGGGTTTATAAGGATGTTTTTTATTTACCTAAAAGCCACTCTAATTTATCAGATTTCAAATTTTTGTCAATAGCAACTGGAGAAATAACTATGACAATGACAGGATTAGATACTTTTGATGCGACGATACAAAAAACAATTCCTTGGATAAATGAATTAGAAAAAGAATTAAAGTGGGAAAATAAACATCAAGTTTTTCAAGGTTTGCGAGCTACATTACACACTTTGCGCGATCGCTTAACGGTGGAAGAAGCTGCACATTTAGGAGCGCAGTTACCAATTCTTTTACGGGGATTTTACTACGAAAATTGGCGACCTGGTGCAAAACCAACTAAAGATAAAACCAAGGCAGAATTTTTACAGCATATTGATCATTATTTCCGCAATGTTAATGCTGATATTGATGCAGAAACTTTAGTTCGTGCTGTTTTTAAGGTAATGTCTCAAAGAGTTTCCCCAGGAGAAATTGCAGATGTTTTACAGATGATGCCATCTGCTTTAAAAGAACTTTGGCCGGAAACTGTGCGTACTTAGATTTGGGTAATTCTCAAGAGAGCGATTTATCGCTCACTACTAATTTATTATTTCACGCTTAGTTCTTGCAGTTTTTTCAGGACTGCTTGTGCATGACCTTTTGTTTTCACATTTGACCAAACATGGGTAATATTTTTATCAGGTGAAATCAAAAAAGTGGAACGAATTACACCCATATATTCTTTACCCATGAATTTTTTTAATCCCCAAGCACCGTAGGATTCTATTAATTGATGTTCGGGATCAGTTAATAGGGTAATTGATAAATTGTGCTTAGTAATAAACTTACAATGGGATGTACTTGAGTCTGGACTTACACCAATAATTTTGGCGTTCAAAGCAGTGAATTCTGCGGATAAATTAGTAAAATCTATGGCTTCTGTTGTACATCCAGGTGTGTTATCTTTAGGATAAAAATAAAGGACTACCCACTGTGAAAAATCAGTTAAATTCACAATTTGATCATTTTGATCTGGGGTGGAAAAATTAGGTGCTGGTTTTCCAATTTCGGGAATGTTTGTCATGTTAGATGATTGATAATTTAGTTTAACCACAGATAAACCTGAATAAACATCTGTGTTTATCCGCGTACCCTTCGGGAAGCAAGCTACATCTGCGGTTAATTATTATAAATCTTTTTTCCTCAAATATTGATACTATTAGGAATGCGAGAAGGTAAAAGATAGGGATATTCAACACCGCTATTAATTAAACGTTGCTGATTTCGGGATTTAATTTTACTTTCAATTTCCCATAAATCATTTTGAAATTGGTTGAGAATTTGCCGATCAATTCTATCTGCAAACTGAATTAGATCAGAACTTCCTAACTTACTCCAATTAATTCCACCTAATGCAAAACTTAACTGCATTTGTTGAAAATCTTTTGATGTTGGTGGGAGAAATTCTTCTAAAGTAGCTGGTGTACCTGGACGACTATAATTTGCTAAGGGTGCATTAGGTGCATAACCAAAATAATCAAATTGACTAAAATTCAAAGCTGCGTGTTGGGGACCACAGGTAAAAATCACGATAGTAGCAATGTCTATTAACTGTTGCAAACTACCTATTTTTGTAAACCCAGGAACGCGGGGATAGGAAGGTAATTCTTGGGGTTCTATTCCTGATGCTGTGATTAATTCTTGAGGTAACCAAGCGGGGATGTGGGGAAAATCTGATTTTGGTCTAGTGTTTAAAGGAGCGCCTAATTCTTCAGCCCAATTTTGTAAATAAATATCTTGGACAACTGCTTTATCATCTGGATAATAACGTTGTAAATAGCGTGTTGTGTATTTAGCGATCGCCTCCCATAATAACAAAGAATCGTCTCGATAGGGAAAGTCTGGTAATAATTTGGGTTCTATGCCTCTAACTTCAATATCATTTAACAAGGAATAATACCAAAAAGACTTTTCTCGATAGGCTTTATTTGTCAATTTATAAGAAGTCGGCAAAGTAGGAGCAAATAAATTATCAACTGCTGAACCTGGTTCTAATAAAATACTATTTGCTCGGTGATTAATGGCAATTAAAAATTTAAAATGAGGCGATAATAATTGATAGACTGGATGATTAGTTGGTAACTGTCGAGGAGTAGCAATAGCTAAGGCTTCCATTGCTAAATGAGTATAACTCAAATGGGCAATTAATTCGTGGTGAGTAGCATCAGCAGTTTGCACATACAATTTAGCTCTCATCCAATCATCTGCTAAATCTCCAGAAATTGCAGGGGTAATAATACGACCTTTTTCTAATTCAATTAATACAGGTTCTAAGCCTTTATCTGTATGATGAAATAAAGCAACCGGACTACCCACATATTTACCATTTTGCAAGTCTGTAATTTGCAGATCTTTGAAAATTGGATAGTCAGCAATAAATAATTTATTCTCACTAGCAGATTTAATTAAATCAACTCCACCATTATTAGCTAATTTATAAGGTTGAGTAGCTAAACTTTGAATTAAATCCTTATCATTTGCTTGGACTCTGCGGATAATTGTGGGGTTAGCACCAGCTAAACGTTGACGGACAAATTCCCGATCACTTAAACCACCATCCCGTTGATGAATGAAACTCATCACAGGAGTTTGAAAATTACCATCTTTAGTTAATGCTTGATAAAATAACTTTCTTTGTTCAGCATTTTTTTGACTTGGTGGTAATTTCTGATCTACTTTTTCCACAGCTTTTTTAATAGCTGAAATAATTTGAATTAATTTCTTTCTTTCCTGAATATAACTACTATTAAATTGTTCATTGGGGGGTAAATCAAAATTGAACCAACCAGACTGGAAAACCTGACAATTTACCAATAAAGTCGAGATATTAAACCAGTTTTCTTTTAAATCACCAAGTTTCTGATCTAATTCATTAATCAATAAACTCCAAGGTGCTGATAGTTTACCCTGTGCTAATAAATCTTCTCCTAACTTTTTAGCTATATAACGGATAGTTCCATCTTCCCCAGTGTAGGGAAATAATCTTGCATATCCCTTTTGGTCTAAATGATTAGGATCATAGCGATAGTAACCTTGTTGTTCTTGCAAAGATGGCTGTTTTTCCATTATTGACTCCTTGTTAAATTCTAGATTTGAGATTTGAGATGATCAAAAGTAGATGCAGTAGATGGTTTTAATGGTATTATCATTTAAACGTTTATAATTTTGGTTGTCACTAAAATCCAATTGCCAACAATAACTAATATATGCTAAGTGATTTTACCAGTCGAGAGGAATTAATAGCTTACCTCCGTTCGGAGTTTCCCCAAGCAGCAGAAAGAGATGATCACATCAGTGCTACTCTGGGAGGCAGAAAAGCCGCAGCAGCAACTCTCAAAAAAGTAGATCCTATAGCCTACGCGAAAACACGTAATTCTTTAACTGGTGCAGTTACTAGGTTATCACCTTACATTCGTCATGGTGTATTGAGTTTGCGGGAAATTCGAGATGATGTTTTAGATCGGGTCAAAAATTCAGAGGATGCTAGTAAGTTAATCAATGAATTAGGTTGGCGTGACTACTGGCAAAGGCTGTATATTAAGTTAGGAAAGGGTATTTGGGAAAATCAGGAAGAATATAAAACTGGGTATAAACCAGCAGACTATGCAGCAAAATTACCCGCTGATATTTCTGAAGGGAAAACGGGAATGGTTTGTGTTGATAGTTTTAGTCAAGAATTGCGGGAAACCGGTTATTTACACAACCATATTAGAATGTGGTTAGCAGCTTATATTATCCACTGGCGACGGATTCAATGGCAAGCCGGTGCAAGATGGTTTTTACAACATTTATTAGATGGTGATCCTGCTAGTAATAATATGTCATGGCAATGGGTCGCGAGTACCTTCAGTCACAAACCTTATTTTTTCAATCGGGAAAATTTAGAACGTTACACAAAAGGGGTTTATTGTCGTCAATGTCCACTTTATGGAAGTTGTGATTTTGAAGGTAGTTATGAAGAGTTAGAAGCGCGACTTTTTCCTCAAGGGGAGTTTGCTAAAAAGCCTAATAGTCAAAGTTGGCAGAAGGGGAAAAAAAATAGATAAAATTTTGATTGTTTGAATTAGGATATCCAAGATTTAATAATTTTTAGGCTGTTACTTTGATGGGAATCTTGGATTTTAAGGATTAGGAAATCTGAAAACTTACTATATATGCGCGCACAGATTTCTAGATATAGTGTTAAGATAGCAAAAACTCAGAACACTGTCAACCCCCCTGGCTGAAATGACCAAAACTCGTTAAATTATTGACATTATTCTCAATAATAATGAGAATAGACCACCTCTTATTGACAGAAAAACTTTTTTTGAGAATTGCCATGGTGAGATTAATCTATGTTTGGATTTGATTGATCTCAAATCTGCTGTAATATATAGTGAACTGAAAAATTACCAAGATGAGTAAATCAATTATTTGGATTAACGGAGATTGTCTAAGTCCCCAAAACCCAGCCTTACAGGAATATCCTCACACACCAGCCATTTGGGTTTGGGATGATGCTTTAATAGAAGAATGGCAATTAAGTTTAAAACGGATTACTTTTATTTATGAATGTTTACTAGAATTACCTGTAGAAATTCGTCGGGGAAATGTAGGGGAAGAAATTATTAAATTTGCCAAAGAAAATGATGCTAACTTGGTAGTAACCACAGACAGTCCTAGTCCTAAATTTGATCAGATTTGTGATCAAATTGAGAAATCATTGAAGTTAGAAGTTTTTGAGGTAGAGCCATTTTTTGACTATGATGGTTTTATTGATTTAAAAAGATTTTCCCGCTATTGGAAAGTTGCAGAGAAATATGTTTTCGATTAGTTAATCAATATTCAAGGTATTTTTTGAATATCATTTTTTAGATAGTGCTTTGTAGATTTATCTGTATAAATTTCTTGGTAATATTTTTCCACATAAGGTTTGATTAAATCAGCAAGATGGGGAAATCTATTAATCAAAATTTGTTCTGGTTGATATTTTTCCAAAACCTTGATCAAAAAATCTGATTTCAAAGTTCCAGAACCTAATCTTTTCCGGGAAATAACTGTTATTTCTGGAGGAATATTAAGTTGACTGTAAAAACCATACATTCCGATATCAGTAAATAACCATTGACTTTGATTTTTATAGCTTAAAATTCTTTCTAAATTTGCAAACCTAACTGAAGATTTTTGTATAAAACTGTGGTTTTCCCATTGAATTACCCCCAGTTTCACAGGAATTACCAATAAAGTAAAACAGATGGTAAAAAGAGCGAACTTAGAAAATTGATATTGTTGAATTTTAACCAGTTTCAATTGTTCCAAAACCTCCTTAATTCCATAAGCACTCAACCAGATTAAAGGTACAGAAATCAGAATTATATAGTGATACCAAATAGGTTTATGCTTGAGAAAAATAATAGTGATAATTATTAACCATGATACAGGAATTTTATAAATGTGTTTTTGGAAAGTATTATTAATATCTTTTTCAGTTGCATTTTGGTATTTGCATCCTAATAAACTCAAGAGTAAAGCATCAAAATTTTGTAAATAGATATAAATTACATCTTGGAAACTGTTATGAGTTGAAAAATTATCTTTGAGGTTTGGTGAAAGGTGAAACAACAAGATTTTTTCTAAATTTAAAGATTGAGTGATCAATCCAATAGTGATAAATACTGTACTTAAAGAAAATAACCAGATAGAAATAGGTGATTTTAAAAGATTAACAATGTTAGGGGTGGAGATATTTTTTAGTCCTGGTAGTGATATTTCATAGGAACTTATCAATAAATAAATAATAATTATCGGCATCAAAAATATCATAATCATTTTTATCTGTAAAGATAAAGCAAGTATAATTCCTGACAAAATTAACCAATGTCTTTGTAAGTTCAGAGTATATAAAATAGAAAAATAAATAGATAGCATTCCCAAACTAAGACAAGGAATAGCTTTCATTACTGAGACACTTAGTCTTAAAAAGTTAATCGAAATAATTAGTAAAAATATGGTGATAATAGCTGTGGACTTTCCTACAGATAACCTGAGAATCTGACCAAAAGACCAAATTAATAACGTAGCAAATAACAAAGTTAATATTCTAGCATTACTGATATGAATACTAAAAAAATCTAGATATTTAGATATGAGAATTGGAAAAAGAGGAGGTTGATCTGACCAAGATTGTAAGTGGCTATTAATTATTCCCTTACTATATAAATTAGCTTGTGTAAGAGCAATTCCTTCATCTGGATCAAATTCAAATACTTTCTCAATAGGCATAAATATCAAAGTAATGATTATAAAACCCAAAGGGATAAAAATATTAAAAATACTAAAAATATAAAAATCCTGTTTTTTAAACTTCAACAAATCTTTCATTAAATTCATATTATTAAAATTACTCTTGTGATGATCTTAGTATCTTTCTTTGCGGCTTTGCGGCTTGGCGTGAGATCCAAAAATGTAGTTTATTTACTCAACTGGTAAAATTATCCCAAATAGTTGCAAAATAAATTAAATGCGTTTCCCCTGCCAGAATGCCTAACCTACTTGCTGACGTACAAAATTTACTCTCTGATCTGATATCCCGCTATTCCTCCCGCGTTGATTATCTCATGATTCGTTTAGAAGAAGCGGAAGGAACGGATATATTACTGCGTGGTGACAAAGTAGAAACCCTCAGCGAAGGCATTTCTATTGGTGGCCATGTTCGTGCTTGTTATAAAGGTGGCTGGGGTTTAAGTAGTTTCAACCAGTTAGCGACTATCGAAGAACGAATAGAAGAGGCGATGGCCGCAGCGCGAATAGTGGGAGATGAACAAACCATTCTCGCACCTGTTGATCCTATCCAAGCTGTGTGTAGATTACCATTGAAAGGAACAGATCCACGCACAGTTTCCCTAAAGCAAAAAAAAGAATTATGCGATCGCTATACTGAGTTACTAAAAAATGTAGACTCCCGCATTACTACTACCTCAGTACGCTATGGCGACAGTAACCAAAGGGTACTTATTGCTACTTCAGAAGGAACATTAATCGAGCAATCTTGGGTAGACATGGAAATGCGATTTGCAGCCACAGCAAGGAACGGTGACACAGTACAAACAGGAAGAGAAACAGTAGGTTCACGTAAAGCCTATGAAGATTTGGTAAGTTTAGATACTCAAGTTAAAAGTGCCGCAGAAAGAGCAGTTACAGCCCTATCATTACCTTCCGTCAAAGGTAATACTTATACCGTCGTTATTGACCCCATACTGACAGGTTTATTTGTTCATGAAGCCTTTGGTCATCTTTCTGAAGCAGATATGGCCTACGAAAACCCTGATTTATTAGAGGTTATGACCCTGGGTAGACGTTTTGGTTCAGAAGAACTACAGATTTTTGATGGTGCTGCACCTCAAGGTCATCGTGGTAGTTATTTTTACGATGATGAAGGTACACCCGCAACAACTACGCAATTAATCAAAGATGGTGTATTAGTTGGACGCTTGCATTCCCGTGAAACTGCGGGTAAACTAGGAGAAGCACCCACTGGTAACGCTCGTTGTTTAGATTACCATTATTCCCCCATCGTCCGCATGACAAACACCTGGATAGAAAGGGGGAAAACACCAGTTGCAGACCTATTTACCGACATCAAAGAAGGGGTTTATGCTCGTAACTGGTTAGGGGGAATGACAAACGGGGAAATGTTCACCTTTAGCGCGGGGGAAGCCTGGATGATCAGAAATGGTAAAATCGCTGAACCTGTCAAAGATGTCACCCTCTCCGGTAACGTCTTCCAAACCCTTGCAGATATAGAAGCCATAGGTGATGATTTTTACTGGGATGAGTCCGGGGGATGTGGAAAAGGAGGACAGAATGGTTTACCCGTTGGTTGTGGTGGTCCGAGTTTACGTATTCAGAACGTAGTCGTGGGGGGAGAAAGTTAATTTGTAATTTGTAATTTGTAATTTGTAATTTGTAATTTGTTGGGTTGCGTGATTGTTTAACCCAACTTACAAATAATCAAAATCTAATGATTCATTTTCAACCAAGCAAATATTTGATCAACAGTTAACTGTAAATTTATCCCTTCTAATACCTGTAACTGCTGATCATCTCTGAATAACTCCGGTTGTTGTTGGGGACGAAAAATCAAAATAGAACGATCTTCTGGGTCTATTAACCAACCTAACAAACAACCATGATTTAAACAATATAAAATATTATCTATCACGCGAATAGGACTTTGTTCTGGAGAGAGAATTTCAATTGTCCAGTCTGGAGGGATTAAAAAATCATTGGGAACTTCTCCATCAGTAGTAAAAGGAATATTTGACCATTGGAAAACCGCGATATCAGGAACTACTGAACGCACACCAAAACTACAACGCAATTCAGGAAAAGCATAAGCAATTTTTTCGTTTTCTGTGATATCATTAATAGTATTGCATAGTCTTAATTGTAAGCGGCTATGTTTTCCTTTCGGCATTGGCTTAGTGATAATTTCACCGTTTATATATTCCCTGACAGGTTTGGTTTCTGGAAGTTTAAGAAACTCTTGTAAACTGAGGGATTGATTAATTACTATTGTCATTATTTCTCAATCCTGTAAGGAGGATACTATTCTAATTTAACCACTTTTTGTCTGAATCAGGATGTCCAGGATTTTAGGATTTACCGGATGTTATTTAACGATGGTTAGTTACGCACAAGTCAAAGAAGAATGAACCACGTTCACCGAAGGTGTTCCCGCAGAGTAGAAACGAAGCAACGAAGGTAAGAGGTTTTAGAGAGATTTAACAATCTCATCCTCTACATCCTAAGCTGTTACGCAGCTAAATTGTATAATCCTAATATTCTTAACTCTTGTGGAACAGGCATCTTGCCTGTTAAACTTATACAAATTAAATGCACAACAGCTTATAATCCTGGACATCCTGATTCTGAAAAAATACAATTTCTGAAAATTTAGATCAATCTTCAAAAACCATCCTGTAAATCCTCAAATCCTGGATATCCTGATATGGCTAACGCCACGCTTCGCTATCAGACAATCCGCGTTCCCAAAATCTCAACCCAGACAGCTAAAAACACTATATATATTGCGCCCATAGATTCCCACTCATAACATAAGCGTACAAAATTATTAGCGGCTTGTCAAGTCTAAAAATAAACTATGTTTAAAGTATGTTTGATGTTGTGCGATCGCCAATATCTGTAAATCCTAAAATCCTAATTTCTCATTTTCTCGTTCCCAGTCTCAGACTGAGGATGCAATATTAGAGTCTCTGACGCTAAAATACATGAAGGCAGAGCCTTCAATAATTCATTCCCATACCAAAGTATGGGAACGAGAAAACACAAACTACTAAACAGCAGCAACTTGTTTCTTAAAGAAAGCGTGCAAAATATTCTCCGCAATTTGCTGACTGGTTAAACCTAAAGTAGCCTTAGACTGATCCGGTGTGGCATGATCAACTAATACATCAGGAACACCAAACCGCTTCACAGGAACAACCACATCAGCATCAAGTAAGGCTTCAGCTACCGCAGAACCAAAACCACCCATTAAACAACCTTCTTCTAAGGTGACAACCCGGCCAATTTTCTCAGCCAAAGGTAAAATTAAATCAGTATCCAAAGGTTTCACAAACCGGGCATTAATCACAGTAGCTTCAATACCATGTTCACTGAGAATTTCCGCTGCTTGCATTCCGGGGTAAACCATCGTACCGTAACCCAGAATTAACACATCATCCCCTTGACGGAGAATTTCTCCTTTCCCAATTTCCAATGTTTCCCAACCTTCTTCCATCAAAGGTACACCATGTCCACTACCACGGGGGAAACGCATGGCAATAGGTCCATCGGTATATTCAATACCTGTGACTGTCATTCGCTGCATTTCTGCTTCGTCCTTGGGTGCCATAACTACGATATTGGGAATACAACGCAGATAAGCTATATCATACATTCCTTGGTGAGTTGGACCATCAGCCCCGACAATACCTGCCCGGTCTAAACAGAAAAATACAGGTAGGTTTTGAATGCAGACATCATGAATAATTTGGTCGTAGGCACGTTGTAAGAAGGTAGAATAAATAGCCGCGACGGGACGCATTCCTTCACAAGCTAAACCAGCGGCGACAGTAACAGCGTGTTGTTCTGCAATACCTACGTCAATATATTGGTCAGGTAATTTGGCTTGGAGTTTATCTAAACCTGTACCTGTGGCCATAGCCGCAGTAATACCGACAATTTTCGGGTTTTGTTCTGCTAATTTCACCAAAGTATGGGAAAAGACCTTGGCGTAAGCAGGGGGTTTAGGTTTATTGGAAGGAATAGCCTTACCAGTAGCTACATTAAAGGGGTTTTGGGCGTGATAGCCTACTTGGTCTTTTTCCGCCATTTCATAGCCTTTACCCTTAGTGGTGGCTACGTGAACCAGGACTGGGCCAGTAATTTGGTGTGCCTGTTTGAAGGTGGCGATTAATTCTTCTAAATTGTGGCCATCCACTGGGCCCATGTAAGTAAAACCTAGTTCCTCAAATACTGCACCAACTTTAGAAACAGCTAACCGCTTCATTCCCTCGGTAATGCGTTCTAGTTCATCACCAACAAAGGGAATATTTTTCAATTGTTCCTCAATGTTGTCGGTGAGAAATTGGACTGGGGGACTAAGACGCATTTTGTTGAGATAACGAGGAATAGCGCCAACGTTGGGAGAAATGGACATCTCATTGTCGTTGAGAACTACCAACAGGTTAGTTTTGGGTAAGTGGCCAGCGTGGTTAATAGCTTCTAAGGCCATACCTCCAGTTAAAGCGCCATCACCAATGACTGCTACAGCTTTAAATTCTTCCCCTTTTAAGTCTCGTGCTAAAGCCATTCCTAATGCAGCAGAAATACTTGTAGAAGCGTGTCCTGCACCAAAGTGATCAAATTTATTTTCGCAGCGTTTGAGATAACCCGCTACTCCGTCTTTTTGTCTGAGGGTATGGAAGTCGTGGTAACGTCCTGTAATCAGTTTATGGGGATAAGCTTGGTGTCCTACATCCCAAATTACCTTATCCCGATCTAAATCTAATGTCTGGTAAAGTCCCAGGGTTAATTCGACAACTCCCAAACCAGGTCCCAAATGTCCACCAGTTGCGGCTACGGTTTGTAAGTGTTTTTCTCTAATTTGTTTGGCTATTTGCTGTAATTGCCGAATAGACAAACCGTGCAACTGGTTAGGATGGGTAATTTCACTCAGATGCATATTATAAGGTTTTCCTCTCTAACTCTACTTTTTGGCATTATTTGATTTTCCCACTCTAATAGCTACAAAAATCCAACTATTACCAATGTTGTTTTATAACTATAACTTTGACAGGAGGCAGAAGGCAGGGAAAAGAGGATCGTAGGTATAGGTTTTTACAAATATCAGGAGTTGGAGGAGAAGAACTCTAACTGCACTAAGTATGACCATCCAAAGAGTAGAGACAGCAGTGGCTTCACCACAAGCCTTCAGCAGGTTGTGGATCAATTTGTATCGGTTTGAGCTTAGTTGATCTTTTTTCGCATAGTTTCGTTTTTTATCATGCACCAATGAATTCAAATACTTGGGTTAAACTGCTTGATCATGATCAATAATTACTTTGCTAACTGTTTCTAATAACTGAGTTGTTGTGTAAGGTTTGCAGAGAAAGGCTTTAACTCCCATGTTATAAGCTGCACTAACTTTATCGCTAGGTGCTAGTCCACTGACAGCGATGATTTTGATGTTAGGATTAATTTTTCTCAGGGTACGAATGCTGGTGAGTCCATCCATTGATGGCATGAAAATATCAGTTAATACTAAGGCTATTTTATCCATATTTTCTACATATATGGCGATCGCTTCCATGCCATCGTGAGCAGTAATAACTTGATAATTATAACTTTCTAGAGATGTTTTGGTAATGTCACAAATGCTAGACTCGTCATCAACAACTAATATCATTTCTCCGTTACCATAATGTACAGATTTTTCTGCTTTTTCAATAATTTCTGTTGTGTCTTTTGCTGGTAAATATACTTTAAATTGACTACCTTGATTTTCTTCACTATAAACATTAATAAAACCACCATGACTTTTCACAATTCCTAATACTGTTGATAGTCCTAAACCTGTACCTTTTCCTAAGTTTTTAGTAGTAAAAAATGGTTCAAATATACGATCTATGATATTTTGTTTAATGCCAGTTCCTGTATCTGTGATTGTCAGAATTACATAGGGTTTGGCTTCAGCGTCAATGTGCATTTGAGCATAGCTATCATCTACTAAAAGATTTTCGGCAGTGATGGTTAATGTGCCTCCATCGGACATGGCATCACGGGCATTTACACATAAGTTCATTAATACTTGATGTATTTGGGTAGCATCACCAGAAATTGTCCACAGGTTGGGAGAAATTTGAGTAATAACCTCAATATTTTGTGGGAATGTTTCTTTAATAATCTGCTGAATTTCAATTAATATGTGTCTTAATTGTAAAAGAGTGCGATCGCCATCTATTCCCCTAGCGAAAGATAATACTTGTTTAACTAAGTTGGCTCCTCGTTTAGCATTAGAAATTAATATAGGTATGAGTCTTCGAGAACGTTCATCTTTAATTTGAGTTTCTAAAATTTGAGCGGTCATTAAAATTGGTGCTAAAACATTATTTAAATCGTGGGCAATACCACTAGCTAAAGTACCTATACTTTCTAATCTTTGGGCGCGTAAAAATTGTTGTTCTAATTGTTTTTTCTGGGTAATATCAGTGTTAACTACTAAAATAGATTGGGGATTTTCACCAAATGCAGGTACTAAAGTCCAACGACTTTCTACAATAATTTCTTGACCACATTTAGTAATTTGATTCATTTCACCTTGCCAGGAAGTATTTTCAAGTAAGGTTTGTACAACTTCTGAGATTTGAGATAGTTGTTTTTCTAAAAACAGATCCTGGAGTTTTTTGTTAATTATTTCTGCTTTATTCCATCTATAAATAGATTCTGCGGCTTTGTTCCAAAATAAAATATTTCCATCTAAACTACTGACAAAAATAGCATCAGTAGCTACATCAAGTAATGCAGCTTGTTGACGGATCTTCTGTTCTGTTTGTTTTCTTTCAATTGCATACCTGAGTGAGCGTTCTAATAAAGCAGGGGTTAATTGACTTTTATCTAGATAATCTACTGCTCCTGTTTTCATTGCTTCTATATCTATTTCTATATCACCCTGTCCTGTGAGTAAAATAAATGGACAAGTACAACCTGTTTGTACAGCTTCTCGTAATAGTTCTAAACCGTTGTTTACACCTAAACGATAGTCTACTAAATAAAGATCATGTCGGTGTTGAGTAATGATTTCTCTTGCTAATTGATAAGTTTGAACCCATTCTAATTCACAGCTAGTTATCTGAAATTCCCCAAACCAATCACGAGTTAAAATGTAATCATCTTCATCATCATCAATTAACAAAACTTTAATAGGTCTGTTATTCATGATTTCCTTTTACTGCTTATAGGGGCAGTTCTACAATTTCTAGCCAGTATTTTCCTATTGTTTCCATTATTTTTACTAGGGAAGTAAAATTTGCTGGCTTGGTAATAAATGAATTTGCTCCTAAATTGTAGGTATTATATATATCTTCTGCTGTGTTAGAGTTGGTAAATATGATTACCGGAATTCGTCGAAGATGAGGATGATTTTTAATTTCTTTAAGTACATCTAAACCATGCTTTCTAGGTATATTTAAGTCTAATAAAATTAAGCCTAAATGGGGTGATTTATTAATACTATTGTATAAACCACGATGGGATAAATAATCCATTAATTCTTCACCATCTCTAACTATTTCTAGGGTGATGGGTAATCGGCTTTCTACCAAGGCATCATGTACCAATAAACTATCATCTTCATCATCATCAGCCATTAATATGGTAATGGTTGGTTGCCGATTTTGCACGCTTACATTTCTCCTTTATTATAGTTTTCAGTTCTAATCAAGTATTAAATCATGCAGTATTATTCAGTATCTACAAAATGTTATTGACATTTTTACAATTAACTCTATTTTTTCCTATCTTCGTAATCCCTCTTTAGGAAGAAAAATTAAATGTGAGAAATAATTGGCAATGTAATTATAAATTTTGCACCTTGATCTGGTTTACTTCTTGCTGTAATATGTCCATTATGTCGTTCCACAATTTTTTGACAAATGGCTAAACCAATGCCTGTACCTTCGTATTCGCTGGAACTATGCAACCTTTGAAAAATATGGAAAATACGGTCAAGATATTGTTCTGAAAAACCAATACCATTATCTTCAACAATGATTTGATAATGTGTATATTCCCAGGAATTATCATGAATGTGTTTGTTTAAAAAATGACCGTATATTTTGATAAGTGGTGGTTGGTTATGACGACGAAATTTGATAGAATTAAGGATGAGATTCTGTATTAATTGGCGCATCTGTAAAGGATCTGCCTGAATAATAGTTAATTCCTGAACCTCAACTTTTACGTCGGCTTGCTGGATACTAATTTCTAGATCAGATAATACTTCTTGAACGATTTGGGTTAAATTTACTGCTAAAAATTGCTTTCCTCTAGTTGTTATCTGTGACAGTGTTAATAATCCTTCAATTAACATTTCCATTCTCTGTGTAGCATTCTGTATCCTTTGTAGATAATCTAGTCCTTGTTCACTTAAAAATTCTCTACAAGTTACTTGTAACCTTTCTGCAAAGGTTTTAATTTTACGTAGTGGTTCTTTTAAATCATGGGAAACTATAAAGGCAAATTGTTGTAGTTCTTTGTTGTCGAGACTGAGTTTTTTTTGTTGTTTGGTTTCTTGTTCTAAAAACAGACTGTGTGCTAAAGCTAATATTTGAAAACGTTGTTCACTTTTTTGAAGTGCTGCTTCTATTGTTTGGTGTTCTAGCTGTTTACGTTGAGTAACATCTATAAATATGCCGCATATTTGTGTAGCTATTCCTGAGCGGTTTTGTGTGACTGCACCTTGACTAACTAACCAGCGAATACTACCATCAGTTAAAATAATTCTTAACTCTATTTCAAATACACCTTGAGTTTGAATGGCTTGTTGATAAGCTTGGATAAAAACTTTTCTATCTTCTGTATGAATAGAATTTAAAATAGCTTGATATGTGTTGTTGATATTATTTTGAACCAAGCCAAAAACAGGTTCTAAATTAATAGACTTTGTGATTTTATTACTTTCAATATCCATAATCCAGATGCTCATACAAGCTGCTTCTAAAACTGGATGAATTTCTTCTCCCCATGCTTGTGCTTGCTCTATTTGTTCTGATTGTTCTTTCGTCATTAGTAATTAATTTTACTTTTACTGACTGTTTAATAAATGCAACACTATTGACTGACACAGCTTCTATTGTACGGACTTGGTTTTTAAATAGTAGAAATAGCTAATGATCAATATCTAGAAACTCAAGTAAAGATTTTTTAGTTTACTTTATGTGTATCTCTTAGTGACGTTTTGGATATTTGAGACTATATTAAGGATTTGATTAAGTGTGCTAACTGTTAAGTTATAACCTCATTTATGTTTATGAAAACTCCTTTTATTTCTCCTAGCAAGCCTCAAACTGAAGATAGTTTTGCTATTACCTTAGCTCCGTTGTCTATCGAAGAAATTTATACCAAAGCTGATCACCCCGGTAATGGTGCAGTAGTAGTAATGAGTGGGACAGTCAGAAATCAAACTGATGGTCAACCCGTGGTAGCTTTGGAATACCAAGCTTACCAACCAATGGCTTTACAGATATTCTATCAAATTGCAGCTGATGTTCGCCGTCAATGGACAGATGTTAATCGGCTGGTGATACACCATCGTATTGGACGGTTAAAGGTGGGAGAAATAAGTGTTTTAGTGGCTGTGGGGTGTCCCCATCGTGGAGAGGCTTTTGCAGCTTGTCAGTATGCAATTGATACCTTAAAACATAATGCACCAATTTGGAAAAAGGAACATTGGCAAGATGGTTCTAGTTCCTGGGTCAGTATTGGTGCTTGTGAACAAGAATGCTAATGTATATAATATGACGATTTATAGCGGCTTAACTACTAGGTTGAGCTTGGCCAAATATCTGAATAATAACGGAGCTGATATTTCTGATTACACTAAACGAATTGGTGATTTAAGTTTAAATCGTATTCTCGGCTATCAAGAACATAAAGTTCCCACAGGTTCTGGTGTTTTATTAACTCCAGATAATGTTAAATTCAACCTGGCTAAAATTTGTGTAGACAGGGAAGAATGGGTAAAAAATAATAAAGATGAATTGGAATTAGTAGAAGAATTAGAAAAGAAATTTGTGGAAAATAAAAAGCCAGAAAATAAGTGATTTAACCCCAAGAACGATAGAATGTACTATTCTGCCAAATATTAGCAGTGAGTTTTTCAATTTCTGCTAGTTGTATATCATTTAACTGTTTAAAATCCCTAGCTACTTTCACATTTTCTTCTAATTGCTGCACATTATCGGCGGGAATGATACAACAACTCACGCCAGGTTGAGATAAACTATAACTCATTGCTTGTTGTATTCCTGTCAAACCACCAGCTTGAAATAACTTTCCATAAGCTGGAACTTTCATGGCAATTACGCCTATATTTTTTTGTTGAGCTAATGGTAAAACCACAGGTAAAAAAGACCTGGGATGGTGTATTTCGGCTGCATTGATAGGAATTAAAGTTGTATTGAAAGCATAGCGCCGCATGGCTTCAATAATAAAACTTGGTTCATGATGGCCAGTAATACCAGCAAATCTAATAATTTTCTGTTCTTTTGCTTCTTCTATGGCTTTTATACCGCCATTTTTACTAAAAATAGTTTCAATGTGTGCCGATGAGGAAATACTGTGTAATTGCCACAAGTCTAAATAATCTGTATTCAAACGTTTGAGTGAATTTTCTAATTCTCTCCACATCCCATCTCTGTCTCTGTTGTAAGTCTTGGTAGCTAAAAATATCTGTTGACGATAGGGTGGTAAAACTTGTCCTAAATAATCTTCATTTGTACCATAACTTGCGGCAGTATCAAAATATTTAATTCCTAGTTCTAGCGCTCTTTCAATAATTGCTATCGCTTCTTTTTCTCGATTATATTTATCCAGTGGTGTGTATGTTCCTGCACCTCCTAAACCTAACAAAGGAACTTTTATTCCTGTACTT
The DNA here is from genome assembly GCF_038050375.1 of Okeanomitos corallinicola TIOX110. Lineage (NCBI taxonomy): Bacteria > Bacillati > Cyanobacteriota > Cyanophyceae > Nostocales > Aphanizomenonaceae > Okeanomitos > Okeanomitos corallinicola. The sequence continues at coordinate 3,054,676 of NZ_CP150886.1, forward strand.
CCTAGCACTCTTTCTGGCATGGATGTGGGTATTTTTATCTGTGAGCTTTTACTTTTATTATTTTTTTGTAATGAATTTGCCCCCATCACACCACCAGCAACGGCTACACTGGTAATTAAGAAATTACGTCTTGTTGTTTTTTCTGTCATAAATTCCTCTTATTTAAGTCGGTTTTATGGGATTATTACTAATTTTATACAGAAATTTATTTTTATTTAGTTACTAATTATCAAAATATTGTTAAATCATATCATTTTTATGTCACTTCTATTAGCTTCTATTAGATTTATCAATAAATCACAGGATATCTAAAATACAGAGGAGAATTATTGATTGGCGTGTTTTTCCAAGTTTCTGTTACACATCGAATCATGAAACATTAGTTGTTAAGTAACTTTACAATTAATTAGGCTTTTGTTGCAATCATTTACAATATTTCAGTTTGTAACTATTTTTTGCAACCAGAAGGAATATACCTTTAGACTAATTTTGATATAGACATTATCAAATAGGAATAAAGGCAAATGTGTTTAGTAAATATCTTTTGTCATGAGTTTGTGGTTGCTGTTTCTTCTGTAGCTTGTATTGTTGGTTTACTGTTACTGTGGGATCAGAAAAAACAAAAAGAGGAAGCACAAGTAACAGAAGAAATTCTGTTGAGAATGAGCTTTACTTATTGGTTGGTTTATTGTATTGCTTTTGGGATTGAAAAAATGGTTTTACCAAATTGGGAAGGTTTAATCATGACTTTAAAAATTACTACGGCATTGTCATATTTTTTAACATTTTCTTGTATTCTCAGTTTGCCTTTATATAAATTTGCAGTGCATGAAGTTGAAGAATAGCGAAATATCAAAAGAGGAGCTAAAACAGTTCCTCTCTTGATTATTTATGATAGTCATGCAATTTTCATGGCCACAGCGATCGCATTCTCCAATTGATCCTGTGATAAATGAGTGAGAACAAAAACCTCTTGCACTGTTTTACCCTGGCGTGCAATAACTTTATAACCCCCACGAATGGGTACAGACACACGCAATTTCATTTGTGGTGCATGACCTTTGACTCTACCAATTACCGCCGGTGTCACAGTCATAATACCATTCTGTTGACACAGACGTTCTAAAATGGGAATAAGTCCAGGAATATGGGTAGAATGATTCCAAACAAGTCTGCCATCTGTGGGTTTACTCATGAGCATTAAGCTGCTTCCAGAGGTGCCATTGTTAACCCAGCACGACGCAGCTGTTGATGATACAATTCCGCTGGTTCTTGGGGACCTACCCAAACTATGGCTTGTCCTTCATAATGTACTTGGTTAGTTAGTTCCCACGCGCGATCGCTTGACATTCCCGGAATATACTTTACCAAACATTCAGCAACGTGCTGAAAACTATTGAAATCATCATTGAGAACTATCACCTTATAATTAGGATAAGTTTTACGAGTAACTTGATTTACCCGATCAGGTGTTACAGTTGGTGCTGAAGCCATTCCATAAACAGCCGCAAGTCTTGTCTCCATAAATCAATAAACTACGTTTTACAAAAAAACACTTCAAATATCTAGTTTAAATCATAAGCTTTTCACAAAGATTCCCATTCTTCTCTGCTAATATTAGCTGGACGTAAAATTCGACCCAATAAACTAGGACTGATATCAGCCTGATGAGGATTGGGAATTGTGAGTTTCAATTCACCTTTAACCATATATTGATGTTTACCACCAGAAAATGGTCCATCAAAACCGAGCATTTTGAGATAATTAATCAGATCACGTCGCTTAACTGGACCCCAAGGCGGCATTAAGCCGCCTCCTGATGAATATTAATATCAATATCATCTAGAATCGGCAAAGTATGACCTAGACGTAACCCCAAAATTATCCAACCTTCCAGAGAATTTTGTAACTCTTGTCTACAATCCTCTAAAGTTGTACTATTTGCCCATACACCAAGACATTCGGGAATTTCTGCGTAAAAAGTCCCATCTTCCAGCAACTCATAGGTTGCTTTGTGCATTGCTTTGTGAATGTAATTTATCAACATTGCTGACGGTTTACAAAAAAACACTTCAAATATCTAGTTTAAATCATAGGGAACAGGGAACAGATGACAGTTAAGAGGGAATAGAGAATAGGGATATTCTTTCTCCTGAATCCTGATAACTAATTTACTTCCAATCTTGCCAATTTTGATTAAAAATAGAAGTATCAGGAAAAGCTGTAGGATTACCATTTTTCTCCAAAATATCCTTTAAAATCTGCAACTTTGGTTCTAATCTAGGTAAATCATCAACTAACTGATAAGGTGCAATATTTTCTCTGAGTGCAAAACTAGCCACAGTTCCCGCAGCAGCACCAGATGACCATTCAAAGGAATGTACCCGATAAGCAGCAGCAGCTATGTGACTGGTGGCAATACTTTTACCCCCTACTAATAAATTATCAATTTTTTGAGGAATCATTGATCTGAGCGCGATTTGAAAAGGATAAGCTTGACCTGCACCCCTTCTTTCTCCTCGACGTTCTTTATTTCCTGGTGCTTCTGGGGGACTATTTTCCATACAAGGATGAAAATCTATAGCGTAATGTCCGATACCTACTGCATCCGGGAAAATAGTAGAACGGCTACGCTTCATAGCCTGATCTGGGGAAACTTCACCCCTAATTACAGAAGTTGCTTCTAAACCTGCCAGTGTCGCTTTTAACTGACGATACATATCTGTTGGCAGTGTTTTCTTGTAATACTCATCATTATAATTACGACGAGAAATATCAACTTCCCAAATTCCAAAACCCTCCGGTTGTCCCCAACTAGGACGGCCAATAATCCGTCTTCCCTCTCGCATATATGGGTATTTTGATAAACCGTGGACAGTTCCCATTGGTGAATTTATACCAGTTAATAAACGGTGATTTGGTTGGGGTTGCTTCACACCATCACCAAGTTGAGAATCAGTGTTTCCCGCAGTCAACCAGTAATAATAAGCAAGAGCATTTTCTTCACCTTTGCGGAGTGCTTCAGTTCTGAGTCCTCCTTTCCAGCCTCCTGACTGTAATTGTCCAGCGGCTTGTAATTGTTGACGGGTATAAATTAAATTATCTTTTGCTGTTCCTGGTCGGTAGTCATTCCCCCAAGTCCAGTTTTGCATAGATATGTCTCCAGGGGTGGGAGTTGTAAAATTGATCCCACCAAATTTAGTTTGTTGACCTTTGTTTGGACTCCAAATCCGACGATAGGTAAAAACTAAATCAAAATTAGCTAATCTTGATAATTCATAACTAAAATATGGGGCATATTGATTATAAAATGGGGGCATTATTTGGATTTGTGGTTCTTTAGTCGCTTCCATTGCAAAGGTATATGTAAAACCTTGGGTACAATAGGGATCATTTGTAGTGCTAGAAGCTGAAGGTTCGAGATAGGAACGTGCATCAATTCCTAGACGATAAGGAACATCAGCTAAGGCGATAATTTCCCCAGTTTCGCTTGCATCTACAATGTACCATTGATGATTTCTTTGAGATTGTTTGGGTAGAAAACGAATGATTTTTTTATCAAGACGGGAGGAATTTTGATAATTGTAAGCGTCTTCTATGGTTTGGGAAAGGGTGAAGGTGTTTAACGGTGGAGCGTTTTTTGTTGGTTGATGTTGTATTGCGATCGCACCATCTATAATCTTACCATCTTGACTAATTTGTAAATCTTTAATTACCGTATTTGGGAATAAATTTAATTTTCCTCGACCTTGTTTTTCTGCATCTTTTAACATTCGGGAAATGATATTATGAGCATCACCAGGAAGAAAACAAGAATCACTTACCCAACAGTCACCAGGATTGAGTTTATTATATTTTTTTTGAATGCGATTTCTTAATTCTAAATATCCGCGAGGATAGAATTGTTTAGCTCTTTGAGTTGGTCTTTCATCTAACGCAGATGTACCTTGAGAGGAAATTTGTCCTCCTAACCAGTCGGTAATTTCTGTTAAGCAAACTGTGCGTCCTGCAAGTAAACTTTCGTAAGCTGTCGCAACTCCAGACAGTCCCCCACCCACAACGAGAATTTCACAGTTGACAGTTTTATCTGGGTTTCTGAGTGGGGTTGCGGTGACGGAATAGGGGGTGAGGAATGTGGTTAGTAAGGTGATGCTGATGAGACTTTTCATGGTTGATACACTGTAGAGCAAATTGATTATCAATGCCTTAGCCAGACGGACAATTACAGCAAATTTCGAGCAAATGAGGCACATTGTTAAATATGCTTTCATGACGATATCATATTTCTATTCTTTCTTGCTGTGCTTCATATTTTCGGAAACTGCTGTATCAGTCTTCTGTTGACTATCTCTGTTAGTCTATAATCTCGCGCAAAGAAAGTTAAGGGAGGAATTAGCTAAATGGGATGATCGTATCAATCCGATTTATTTTATAAAAAATTACTTCTCTCCACTTAAAATAACTCCGTTTACTGCCTAAGAAAATCTATTTTGAAAACTCATTCAATTAAATTACTAAATACTCTCTATTTTTTGATATAAAAAGTTAACATCAGCTAGGAAAATTAGGTGGATAAAATTTTTATGGCTGGAATTTTTCAAAAATATCCATCATCTGAGTCACATCTACGGAATATGGGTTCCATCTTTGTCTGCCAAATCTAAGTCTCTGCGGTCTTGTATTGTATATGTATCGTATGTATTTATAACTAAATAATTTGTATTACCCTCAATTCATTTTGACTTGTTGATATTTGATCGGTAGTGGATTTGCACAGTTTCGTGAATTACTTTAGGGTTTGCTGATAAAGTCTTGTCGTGGAGACAGGTGACAGGTGACAGGTGACAGGTGACAGTTTCAAGAGTTGGATGGGAACTATTTTTCCTTGAAGCAGGAATTAAATGCAAGGTTTTTCAGTTCTCACCTCATCAAAGCTTGCATTTTTTGAAAGTCAAAATCGCTAAAATCGTTTACCTGTAATGTTTTGAGATTTATTCAGCAAGCCCTACTTTAGCTAAAATTATCAACTTTTGTCCTGACAGTGGTAATCTGCTAAATATAGCAACTAGCTATTTATAACTTAATATCTAACAAGCATCTAAGTATTTTAGGTTTTTCTAATTACCCTAATACGTACTATCTATGCTGAACTAGATAATTAATCACTTAATCATCGTATAAAACTAATGTTTAAAATTATCTACAAGAATGTTGTTAGATATTTGTAGTTCTTAGATGAAATTAAAATAAGGTAGTAAAGATGAGGAAATTAATCAGAAAAATTACACAAGCAACCAGTGATGATAACTTTAGACATTTCATAGAAAATATAGAAGTATTAGTTTCAAAAATTCTATCTCTATTTATGGTACTAGTAATTTTTACAGCCATAGTAGATTTGGGATCTTTTATAACGAAAGACCTAATATTTTCATCAGATGAAGTTTTTCATAGTAATCTATTTAAAGCTTTTGGTTTATTTTTGAACGTTTTAATTGCTTTAGAACTTTTAGAAAATATAACGGCATATCTAAAAAAGCACGTTCTCCAAGTAGAATTAGTCATAGTTACTGCTCTAATTGCCATTGGTAGAAAAATCATTATTCTTGATCTAAAAGTAACGGAAGGTATAGAACTTATAGGTTTAGGAATTGCTATTCTTGCCTTATCAATTAGTTATTTTATTATTAGAAGTAGTAATAATAGAATAGATAGATGAGAAAAATCAAACTATATACCACATAGTCAGTGTATGAGATACAAATATGAATCACAAATCTTTGTGTACAGACAGTTGTACCATTGACCACTTGACACAGCTTTCCCTTCATCAAAATTAGTCTTTCAGGACATGAAAATAAAAACCTTTTTCAAGCAATAGTAGAATTTAATCTCATGTAAGTAGCTGTCAGAGTAAAAATCCTGTTAAATTCAACTATGTGAAAAGCTAAAAATAACAATAAAACCACATCTGATCACTTAATTGGGGCAAATTTGCTATTTTTAACTTTGAATTGCAGTAAGGCTAGAGTTAGTGAAGCTATAGTGTATTTATCAATGGTGCTGCTGTTAATATCAGTAAATGAAAAAGTTTTCTGTAGAAGGTGCAAACAGTAGGATCTTAGGTATAGGACCAAAGATAAGGATATTATCCTAGTCTACCTAGCAAATGTTTGATAACGTGGCATAAGTCACAGAATTTCTTTAGACACACTCACTAACTCGATGACAGGCAAAAACGCAAGACATAAAGCATTTCTGCGGCTAGTGTCTAGTAATGTCGTAGCTTCTAGTACAGAATCTCGCTACTCTCTACTTCCTAATCAAGAGATGGTAATTGGACGCGACACCAGCTGCCAAGTTGTCTTGGATGCCATGATGTACCGGATGGTATCCCGTCGTCATGCGGTGGTTCGTCCCCTGTCTTTATCACCAGATGGTAAATTTAGTTGGATTATTTGCGATTTGAGTAGCGCCAATGGCACTTTTTTAAACGGACAACTTTTACAAGGTTCCCAGGAATTACACCACGGCGATCACATTTCTTTGGGTGCTGATGGTCCACAATTCATTTTTGAATATGAATTTGTTCCCCAACCTACGGCAATATCCGCCAGTCAAGGTACAGTCATCGCCCCTCGTCCAAACATCCAACACCAATCACACCATGACTCGGTTAGTTTTACACAGCTATTTCCCATTATTTCTACAGGTAAAGACCTAACTCGCAAAGCTTACCTGATCCCAGGAATATTAACGGTGATATTTGTAGTGTTAATGTTCGCTACTGTAGGTCATCCCCAAGCTAATCAAGTAATAGTAGGATCTTATATTGCTTCTGCTGCTTACTATTTTGTTTACCAACTTTGCGGTAAACAGAAGCCTTGGTGGGTACTCATCGCTATGGCATTGAGTACAATGTTAATTCTACTCAGTCCGTTATTAGATTTTTTTATCTTTGTCTTTCGTGTTCTCCTACCGGGAAGTTTACCCATATCCCAAGATTCCATCACCTTTACTGAATTACTGGTCAGAATGTTTTTTGGCGCTGGTTTAATGGAGGAACTACTCAAAGCTTTACCTATATTCGGAGCTTATTTTATCGGTAGCTATTTGCCATCACCTTGGCGAGAAAAAATTGGAGTTTGGGAACCCCTTGATGGTATTTTGCTGGGAACTGCTTCTGCTGTGGGTTTTACTTTGCTGGAAACTCTCGGCCAATATGTCCCCGTAATTACCCAAAATGTTACCCAACAAGCAGGGGTAGGGGCTGGCCAACTGGTAGGTTTACAGTTACTTATTCCCCGGATTTTAGGTTCTGTGGCTGGACACATGGCTTACAGTGGCTATCTGGGCTATTTTATTGGGTTAGCTGTTCTCAAGCCTTCTATGGGTTGGCAAATTCTCACTGTTGGTTATTTAAGTGCGTCTGCGCTTCATGCCCTCTGGAATGCTACCGGTTCGATTAACGCTTTGCTATTAGTGATTGTTGGTGTTTTATCTTATGCCTTTTTGATGGCAGCTATTCTCAAAGCACGGGTACTATCCCCAACGCGATCGCAAAATTTCGCTACTCGCTTTCTTGAACCTAAATGAACCTAAATAAATTTCCTTAGTTCAGTCGTCATCTATTATCTATCTGAGGATAGATGACACAATTATTGCAGTCAGCGTATACCTAAATTATGCTGAAGCAATTTTATTTAAAAATAAAAACACACCAAAGTATTTTAAGACACAGATGAACCACGCCAAAATCAAAAATGATTAGCGTTTTACCTTAAATTTAACCCCCAAACATAGCATGAATGGATGAGGTGATTAAATTAAAATTCTTGCTCTGAGCTAGAAAGTTCTTTGAAAGTATAGTGAGCAATCGCCAAACTAACCTTTGCCTGTTCTATTTCTGATAGGCCTGTCCATTCACGATTTTGAATATGGTTGATGATACCTGCCAGGCTTTGCTGTTCGTTGCTTCGCATAGAATAGGCGTAAGGACGAGCTAAAACCAATAAATCATCAGCTTCCCAATCAGGTAGTAAGCACTGAACGCATTCTACCAATCTCTCGCTGGCAGTTCTTTCTGAATTCACAATTTCCGCTGCTCTTTGGGCAATGGTATCTAGCCAATTCAAGGGAACAACAGCAGCAAAGGCCTCGTGTAAAGACACCTGTATGCTTTTAGATGGCTGTTCATCATGATCAGTTTTAGAAGGGGAAAACTGAGACCAGATTGCATCTAAATTGTGATAGAAATCATGCGATCGCCCATTGATATCTTCTGATAGTAAATCATCCCATTCAAATTGTTGCTCTAACTCAAGAAAATAAGCATCTGATTCTTGATCGGCAGGATTCCAAGGATAAGTCTCATCTTCATTTTGTAGCAAAGCTTTTAATAAATCTAAATCTACGGAAGATTGAGAAAGTTTACAAGTATTTAAACCAGTTCTTTGATTGATCATTTTTTACCTCAAAATTAATTACCATTAATTAACCTTGTTGACTCCTACAACTAGGAGATACAAATTTCCGCAAAACACACATTAGTCATTAGTCACCGGTTATTGATAATAAGTAATTTACTCATTATCCCATTACCTAAGTTAAATGTTATCTGTTAAAGGATCTTCAATTACAAACTCCCAAGTTTCGCCTTTGGCACTACCAAATTTTAATTTCATTCCTGAAGACAAAGGTACTTCCTCGCGGAGAACTTGTTGCCAACCATTTGCACCTAAACACCAGGTTGTACCGTAGGTAGAAAAATCTTGTAAATAATAGCTAGGAACGGATTCAGAACCATTGACAATATTTCGACAAAGAATTTCCGCATGGCGTTTGGAAACATATAGCTCAGGAATGACAATATCATTATCTTTAGTACGACCAATACGAGTAACACCAGAACGCAACAACCAACTTTTACCATCTGGAGACAGTGATCGTAAACAAGCCTTGGTAGTAGGAAAGATTATACCGGAAATAGCCGTATCTGGTAATTCCGTAATTCCTTCATCTACAGTTTTAATTAAATCACCATTAAAATCTGGGTGTAAATAGAGGACAGGCAATGTCCAAGCTGGTTGATTAAATTTATATATAGTTAGCAATTCTTGCCTAGCAGTTGCTACCGCTTCATCAATTGGTTTGTGCGATCGCAAAGCTTCGGCAAAAACTTGAATAAAACTATGACTTTCTTGATCAGCAATTTCATCTCGCATAGCTAACACCGCCGGCACACCATGACGGATCAGCACCTCTGCTAAACTACTAGCAGGAATAGCTTGTTGATTTATAGCCGCAGGTTGCGCCCCCCAACAGGCATTAAACACACCTAGTTTTACACCTGTACGGGTTAGGACTTGGGCTAATTCTATGCCATTGAGAGTAATATTTTCCCCTAAAAATAATAAACCCCCATCCGCAGCAGGCATTCCATGTCCAGCATAAAAAAACACGTTGTAAGTTCTAGTTTCCAACTCTTGAATCAACTGTTGTGGAGTAGGTTGTAACAGTGTTTTTACCATACAAGCTGCCACAGTATTTTGATTCTTTGAGTTACATTCCGACAAAATTTTTTCGAGAATAGCCGCTTCTTTTTCTAGTTCTAGATTGTCATCCAGTCCTAAAACCAACAAAACATTTAAAGCCAAATCAGCCCGTAAATTAGTTAAAGGTTCAACTTCACTGGTAGTCCGACTGAATAAAATATCTTGGGAAAGAGAAATAGCTGACTGACCTGGTTCTCGCTGCATAATTTCCCAAGGTAGAGCGATCAAATCAGGATCACGGATTTCCAATCTGAGACGTAAACGCTTATTTTGACCCATTGCTATACCGCGACTACGTTCCAAACTTCCTAAAATTGGACCATCGAAGACCCAACGCCATAAACTTATCCCCAGATATTGCATTAAGCGACTACTGTAGGGGCTTGAAGTTTGGACTATTTGGTTAAAATCTGTGGGTAATTGATTTGTCCCTGAATTGGTCACTGAAGCAATATCAAGGGGACTATGACCAGCAAACATTTGCTGCCACTCTTGCCAAACTTGACTCAATTCAGGGGAAAAAACACAGTCGCACAACACATAGCCACTAGGATAGGGAGATTTTACCACCCAAATGGCGAAGTTATCAGTGCCAGTATTGACTAGACGAGAAATCGCCACATTTAGGCAGGACATGGATTTGTAGAAACTAAACTCTAAGAATTAACAAATAAATGTGATTTTGTTTTTCACCTGCATCATCATATCCCATGATGGCAATAACAATCACTCAGTCCCTAAAGTTGGATTAACTGGTGATGGTGGTTGTTTTTCCTCGGTGTTTGGGGTTTCTTGACCTCCTCTCTGACCAGGTGTCGGAGTAGCAGGTTGGGTTTCTGATGGGGTAGTCAATAGAGGTTTTGGTAGTTCAGGAGGGGACTGTTTTTCTTTTTGGGTTTTGTACCAGTATCCTAGATAAGCAGATCCTAAAAATACCCCGAAAATAATTACCAACTGTAACAAGAATTTGCTGCCGAGTTTGGGCTGAGTATCTGCAATTACTTGAGTTTGTTGTTGAGAATTACTTGATGAAATAGTGTCATCACTAGCTTCTGGAGTCAGATTAACTGTTTTGCTGGTGGATATATCAGGAATTTCTGCTTTGATTTTTATATCTGGTTCAGAGTAATTGATTTGATAATGTACTAAAGCAATTGTGACATTATCATGGCCATTTTTCGTATTAGCAATTTCTATGAGTCGTGTGGCAACATCTGGTAAATTTGCTTCCCCATTAATAATTGGTAATATTTCTGTATCCCAACACTCTTCTACCCGGTCAAAATCACTCAGTCCATCGGAAGTAAGCAGGAATACTGCATCTTCATCAATGATAAATCTTTGGGCAGTAGGATGTAATGAGCCACTCTTGCTCATGCCCAAGGCCTGGACTAGAGAACCAGAACCACTATGTTGTAAAGCTTCACGGTAAACAGCATAGCCTAGTCGTACCTCACGGGATGCAACATCATCATCTAAGGTAATTTGATTACAACCATGGCGTGTAATCCAGTAAGCACGACTATCACCAATATGGGTGATATACATTTCATGGGCAATGGGCAAGGCCATCACCAAGGTAGTTCCCATTCTTTGGCGGCCTTGGCGATTTTCCGTATCATTCCGTTGACTGATTTTATCATTGACCAAGGCTACGGCCTGTTCTAAATCAGTCATTAGTGTGACAGGATCTATATTTTGGTAGGGAACTGAAGTCAGTTCAATGACCTGTTGCTGAATTGTTTCAATCGCTAAATTTGAGGCTATGTTACCTCCCTCATGTCCACCAATTCCATCACAAACAATAGCTAAAGCGTGGGTATAGGGTGGTTTACTGACTAAAAAGCCACTAGGTGGGTAACAGGCATCTTCATTACGTTGACGACTAGGCCCTGTATCTGTTTGGGTGATAATTTTGATTGTTGTGCTTTGAGTGGGGGGATTTTTTCCCGCAGAGGCTGTCCCCAGTGCTGTTAATCCTTGATCTAAAACAGCGATCAATTGCTCTGATGAAGTTATTTCGCCCTTAATTAAAGCATTACTAATTTGTTTGAGAAATTCAGCTATGGCTGGTTTGGCTTTTTTAACCAGTTGTTGCCAAAATTCTCCTAGTTGTGACAATGTGGGGGCTAGTTGGCTATCAAAATGCAGTTCTAGTAACCTGACCAATGCCCCTTCTACTCTGATTAAATCAGGATCTAATAAACTTGCAGCCACTCCTTCTGTCACTAGAGGTTGCCATAGATGGGCTATCTGCCACAGCCAATTCATCTGTCGTATTGATGAGGCTTCACCCCAGGCAGTTATCAACTGGTTACAAATCTTTACTTGGGTAAAGGTACTATCGGCCAACAATGGGGGTTTTTCTAGAAGTAATACTTCTGAGTCAGATTTTCCCTCATTCATTGATAGTATTCCGTATACTTGGGGTATGTGCAAGCGATAGGGAATTAGCTTGAGATAAGCTTTTATTTTTTCTAATTTATCTAATTCAGGAATCTGGGGTAGTAAACCGGGTTTGAGATCAAGGACTATTGATTGATCAATGACCAAATAACGATCGGCAAGAATTTCTCCAGGACTACCCAGGCTCAAACTATCTCCTACTACCCACAGATAAATCTTGGGTAAGGCTGTGGAGCATCGCTGGCAAAACTTGTGTGTCAAAGGGTTGGCCGCTTGACAATATTCATTTGGGCAGTAAAGGGTTGCCGCGTCATTTTCCATATTTTTCGCACCGATCAGCGATTTGCAATTTATTACAACAGCATGGTTAGCGGTAATTTAGTCCGCTGATGTTTTTGTATTCAACATCATAACTTCTCTTGCTTTGTAACTCTTGATCCGCAAAGCTATCAATTCTACCCTGTGACTAAAGCCGAATTTTGGTAAATTGCTCTGGGGACTATGTAAATGGTAATGGAGACTTGAAGATTTTTGAATCTTTCTCTTTTACCTATTCCCTATTCCCTGTTTCCTGATTTGATTAACTTCTTATCTGTACCATAACTTTTTTCAGGGGCTGGTTTTGCCATACCCCTATTTTTGTTGGTGAGTTATGTTGTTCTGGGTGAAGTTATAAATTTTGTAAATCACCAACTCTAGTTCTCCAGCTTATTGGTCAGCTTTGACTGCAATCTGGGGTAATCCCATGCTGTAGTTAGTAACTCGGCTGGAGAGATTGTAACTAATTTCGCCTTTTTGTAAGAGCGATCGCAAAAAATGCTCCAGGTCTGACCCAATCCTACGTAAGTTATAGTCTGTCAGGTCTAATCCGCTGGAAGCTTCTACGAGTTCATCGAATTTGCGATAAACTTTTTGCAGAGTATCTTCGTTCCAGTTAAATTCGTTGTCTGGATCAATATCTAATGTTAAGACTTGATGACTAGGAACTAATTCGTCTTTGTCCATTTCCGCTGCAAAAATGCGAATATGCCTGGTTGTGGACTTGAGTAGCGTCGGGTTATCCATAAAATGTGTAAGATTCTGGTTAGTTACACTGCCATAATTTTAACTGTTTCTCTAGTTTTCGTGATTAGTTATTGATGGATCTTTAACCGGACACCAGATCACTAGGTAGTAAAAGTAATAGGATCAGCTACCAGTTCACAATACTTAAATCATTTATGAGGTCACGGAAGCGGAAAAATATTTATTCTTGCCATAGTATAAGCAAGAGTCACAAAATCAAGCTGACCCTTTTTTAGCGTTTATGGGATCATGAGAATGTATGTAAATACTCACCGTTTAAAATCTTTTGTACTTCTTCACATAAAGCTAAATTGGTCTATTATTTGTATATGTGATTTTCAATAACCCAATTATCATATTTTATCACTTGACCAATAATTATTTGATGGTAACAATCATGCAAATTTATCCATGCAATCAAACCTAAACCCAAAATCCAATCAGTGTTTTTTATTTATTTGATGCAGATACTGATGAAAAAAACTAACAATTGATATTTTCAAATATATCTGTCTCTATCGAAGTTTTGATATGTAAGTCATGTAGAAAAAATAACCAAGTATTGATGTTAGAAAAGACACGGTGGCTGTTGTCAGGTATATAACGGTTATTGACGTTTACATAAAGTTGATGTAAAAACTTTTAAAAAGGTTGGACAAGTTCTTACAAAAACTTTATTGTATGGAATCTCAAAAATTGAATAATAGTTTATGACTTAGATATGCCATAACTATCACAGGATCATTAAAACCTCAGCACAAAAATCCAATTGTTACAAAAATAGGGGGGAGTAAAAAATGGAACGAAACTATATGGATGAGGAAACTGTCTTACATTCTCAAAATTCTTTGTATTTAAAGGAAATATAAAGAAATTTTTTTCTGGATATTTTGCCTCCTCACCTGTATAAACACCAAGTAGAAGGAATCCTCAAGACTATGAACTCCAAAGCATTACCGCGTCAAATCAATAATCTCGAAGTCGGTGTTTATGAGTGTGAAATACATCTCAAGTTCCGTTTGATTGAGGAAAAAAGTCTGTTGGGCGATCGCGAACAACTTTTGCAAGTCCTCCTAGACGCACTCACTGAGGGATCTGATGATTTTTTAGAAACTCTACAAGCTTCTGTCAAGGCACAGGAGGTTTCTGAGTTTAAAGCCTCACCCCAAATGAGGAGACAACTCATGCGGTTAAGAAACTTTGCTGATAACAATCAATAGTTAGCGGCTTTGTTGTGAGTATTAACAAATGCTTGATCTAATTATCTACCTCAAAATATAAAGGTTTAATGAAGATTGAGCTTGTATAAAATGAACCTACAAAACAATCCAAAATCAATTTATGGGAAGTTCAAGTAGGCATCTACATTAGTCTGTCCATGTTGCACTACCACTAAAACTAAATCAATGTTGATTTGGGCTACCACGTTTTATACTCAGGGAAATATAACAACGACTAGGGTTCTGTTTCCATGTCAATTACTTAAATCCATTCCTTAAATTGAGCTATCAGGCTCTTCCAGGTGCATTTTACCAATTGTTTTTATTTTGAATAATGAACGCCTACAGCGTCTTGCTACTGAGCTAAACCATGTTCTAGAGCAAAACGTACTAATTCTGTACGGCTGTTAGTCCCTGTTTTACTAAATAAACGACTTACATATTTCTCTACATTGCGGACGCTTGTTTCTAAACGCCGGGCAATTTCTTTATTCATTAATCCTTGTGCTACCAAGTTCAAAACACTTTGCTCCCTGGGAGTTAAATCTATTTTAAAAGGGGGTGGAGATTGAGAAATTGTGGTTCTAGGACTTAATAAGTCTTTGATTTTAGAAATTTCGTGGGCTAATTTGGCAATGTCCATATTTTCACTATCTTCTCCTGGGGCTGGCACTTGAGCCATGCGACGAGATAGTAAGTTCTCCACTATAGCGATCAATTCATCAGGATCAAAAGGTTTGGGTAAATAGGCATCTACACCAGCTTGATAACCTTGGATGCGATCGCCTGTCATCCCCTTAGCCGTTAAAAACACCACTGGTAAGGCTTGAAAACGGGGATTATCTCGCAGTTGCTTGAGAAACTGATAGCCATCTACCTGGGGCATCATAATATCAGAAATGACTAAATCAGGTGTATTTTGCTGCATCAAGTCCCAACCTTCACGGGCGTTACTGGCAACTTGAACGCTGAAGCCACTTTCTTGTAAATATTCTTTAACGGCTTCTCTTAATCCTGGTTCATCATCTACCAGTAACAGTTGTGCTGACATTGACAATTTCCTTCAGTGTACTTATTTCTAATTTAGCGAAAGTTAGGATGATTTGGTACTGGGTTTATAGTTTTTATAGGATGTGACCAGAATCAGGTGACTGGTGACAGTATTAGAAGCCTGTTACTGTCTAAGTTTCATCACTTATTGATCTCCTCACCGCCTTGTCTGTGGCTATACTTTAAATTTCTAATTTTAAATTTCTAATTTCTAATTTCTGATTTTTCCATAAATGTTACGAATATTGTATGATGAGAAATGCTGTCTTTTAGTACCTGATCGTACCTGAAAATTTTTATGGCGAAAAAGAGCATGATTGAGCGCGAAAAAAAACGCGCTAAGTTGGCAGAAAAGTATGCTGCAAAACGGGAAGCACTTTTAGAAGAGTTCAAACAAGCAGAATCTCCCCTAGATAAGTTAGAAATTCATCGTAAGATTCAACAGCTACCTCGGAACAGCGCACCTAGCCGTCATCAAAACCGTTGCTGGGTAACTGGCCGTCCTAGAGGAGTTTACCGTGATTTTGGACTATCTCGGAACGTTCTGCGGGAATGGGCGCACCAAGGTTTGTTACCTGGAGTTGTCAAGTCTAGCTGGTAGTCAGTGGTCAACCGCTTCGCGGAAGTCAAAAGTCAAAAGTCAAAAGTATAATGACCGATGACTGATGACTAATGACCAATGATCAAATTATTACTGTCCACAACAACTATCAATTCCCAGGCTGTCTAAAAGTAGATCGCTAACAGCGTTGGCGATCGCAAACTCTCCATAAAAGCTTTTAGAAAAATCAAATGCTTTCATCTCTGTGATAATAGCAATCACTAAAGAGCCTAAGTCATTTTCACCTTCCATCCGTTGTCTGACAAAAATTTGTGCCGCACGTTGGGCAATTTTTTGATTAACTGCTTCGGGAATAAATTCCGTATCTAGCCACAGTCGTAAATGTTGTTGTAACCATTCGCCTTCTAATTGAGGATTTTCGGTAGGTGGTAGGGTAATTGGTGGAATTGGCTGAGTCATGTTTGTATATCTTAAATAGACTTTGTTTACCAAGGTGATCTTCTGCCATTTTAGATTTTGAATACAGGGTTTCAGATTGTCAAAGTCTTACTATATAGACTTTGCATCTTGCCATATTCAAAATCATGGCTCAACTTGGTATTAGAAAAACGCACAATCAGGCTAATAACAGCTAAATGCGTTCCGGTGGGGGTTTTTTCATGATTTTTACAAACTATGGAATATGATGTTGCTGCTATTATCCGAGGTTATGCTCAAGGCTATTTTCTCATGGCTGATGAGTATGATCATTTAGGATGGTATGGAAGTAAGGAAAGAACGTTGATTCCTTTAGATGAAAGATTTCGTTATCCTAAGTCACTACAACGGGTTTTGAACCAAGAAAGATTTACAGTAGCCATTAACCGTGACTTTATGGGTGTAGTAGCAGGATGTGCTAACCGAGAAACAACTTGGATTTCTCCAGAATTAAAAAAAATTTATTCACTATTATATGAAACTGGTTATGCTTATAGTTTTGAAACTTGGCAAGGTGATCAACTTGCTGGGGGAATTTTAGGGGTTGTTATTGGTGGTGCTTTTATTGGTGAATCAATGTTTTACAACATTCCTGAAGGTTCTAAGGTAGCAATGGTCAAGCTGGTAGAAAGATTGCGTCAACGGAAATTTCTGCTATTTGATGCCCAAATGATGAATCCCCATTTAGCCAGATTTGGCGCGTATCCTGTTAATAGTGAAGAATATGAAATTTTACTCAGACAGGCTTTACAAATACCATGCTGTTTCCAATAAGGGTGTAGGTTTTCGTTTTCCTCCTTTGCTTCCCCTCCCTGCTTTTACCTGTTAGCAAAACGACGAACAGCAAATAAACTACCCATTAAACCAACAATTGCGCCAAAACCCAAGAGAATCAAGGGTAATAGTAAGTTTTGCATCAAAGTTAACTGTAAACCATTACTAATAAACTGGATAAAGTCGGGTTGATTGGCTAGTAAACGGTTGATAAATTGCTGAGTGACAGAAATAAAACTCCAGGCCATCGCTCCACCCACTAAACCAAAAGAAATCCCTTGTAGAATGAATGGTAGATAAATCCAAGCTCTAGTTGCTCCCACTAATTGCATAATTTCAATTTCCCGACGACGTGCCATGACAATCAGGCGAATTGTGGTTGTGGTGACGGCGATCGCTGTTAAAGTTAAAATAACTGTAATAGTTAAAGTTAACCAATTTAAACCACGATGTAGTTGGGCAATGCGTTTTACGGCTTCATCTACATACTGAACTACATCTACACCGGGTATTTTTGCCAGTTGCGTAGCTAAATCAATGACAACTTCAGGATTAGTTGCTTTTACCTTAATTTCGTCTACTAGAGGATTTCCCCCCAGTTGTTGGTTTGCTCCTTCAATATTAGTTAAGCCTAATTCTTGAACTAATTTAGTCCAAGCTTGATCTTTAGTAATAATTTCTACTCCGGCAATGTTAGGGATTTTATCTACCATCGGTTCAAGATTGATTGCTTGCACACCGGGTTCTAAATACACTGATAATTCCAATTGATTACCAAACTGATTTAGTAGTGCTTCTACTTGCCAAGAAGTTTGTAAACTTAATCCAAATAAAAATAGTAATACTGTCATGGTACTGACAGCTGCCCAATTCATCCAACCGCCTCTTTGTAAACCCAGGAAAGTTTCTTTGAGTAGATAATCTAGTTTGGTAAAAAATTTCAACATTGAAAATTTAAAATGTGAATAGGTAATTACTTTCTGATGCTAGTTGGTCTACTTTTCGGGCATAAATATGGGAAGGTCACGCTGGCGGTTTTTCCCTATAGTATTAGCCAAAATTGTTCTCATTGTGGTCAAAAAGTATAAAAATCTTTGTGTGTGCCACTACACAATTTATCAGTGTTCAGTAATACTAAATATATATAGCAGTCAGTCGTCAGGATAATTGGGACAATATTAGATTCTGGGATATTGGACAGACAAGAGTGTTGAACATCTTAATTCAGACTGCTGACTGTTGTATGTACGAATCGCTATTAGAGGAGAATCACCTTGAACCAAGCGACATTACACCAGTTGAAGGTGTTCGAGGCCGCTGCAAGACACGGTAGCTTTACCCGTGCTGCTGAAGAATTGTTTCTTACCCAGCCGACAGTATCAATGCAAATCAAGCAGTTGACTAAATCTGTGGGATTACCATTGTTTGAGCAGGTGGGAAAACGTCTATTTTTAACAGAAGCAGGAGAGGAGTTATTTGCTACTTGTCGCCAGATTTTTGAAACCATAGCCCAATTTGAAATGAAAGTGGCAAATTTAAAAGGGCTAAAACAAGGTCAATTACGTCTGGCTGTGATTACAACCGCAAAGTATATTATTCCTCGTTTACTTGGGCCTTTTTGTCAACTGTATCCAGGAATTGATATTTCCTTGAAAGTTACTAACCATGAGGGAATTTTAGATCGCATGATTGCGAATATGGATGATTTGTATATCATGAGCCAAGTTCCAGACCGTTTAGATATCAATTATGAGCCTTTTTTAGAAAATCCTTTGGTGGTTTTTGCACCGGCAAATCATCCTTTGGCTCAGGAAAAAAATATTCCTATAGAACGATTAGCAGATGAACCGTTTATTATGCGTGAACCAGGTTCAGGTACACGTCGCGCTGTGCAAAATCTTTTAGAGGAACATGACGTGAAGGTTAAAGTCAAGTTGGAGTTAGGGAGTAATGAAGCGATTAAACAGGCAATAGCTGGAGGTTTAGGAATTTCAGTTTTATCTCGGCATACTTTATTAACGGATGCTCATGAGTTTAGTATTTTAGATATACAGCATTTTCCTATTAAACGGACTTGGTACATAGCTCATCCGGCGGGTAAACATTTATCTATTGTCGCTCGTACTTATTACGACTATCTGCTAGATGCAGCTAAGAAGATTGTGGAAAACGAGATTGCACCTTTAAGTATTAAAATTGACTTGCCTCCAGAGTAAAATAGCGGGAGTTGACAGGTATAAATGCTTTGACTTTGATTTCCTCACAGCTTTAATATTCAAAACTAATAATTGCTTGAAGTTTAAACTTTACTCATTGACAATTAACTAACAGAAATATTAAACCAGTAAGGAGTTATCAATGATGACGATGGAAAATTTAAATCTCATGTTTAAATCCTATGGTTGAAATTGATAATTGAATGCGGAAATAACTGTTAACTATGGGGGAAAACTGACAGTGGCGAACTCGGAAGTATCATCTTGGCGTAAAACTATAGATAGTAAGATTGCTGCTGTTACCGTCTATGGTGATAAGGCTCTGGTGACAAGACGAGGTTTAATATCGTTAACTGGAGAGGAAAGAGAGTTATTAATTACACCATTACCGATGACTCTAGAAACGGATTCTGTGAGGGTAAGCGGTAATGGTACAGTAGAAGTACGGTTGCTGGGAGTGAGCAGTGATCGCATTTATACTACTGAACCTGTGGCGGAAAAGGTAGCACAGATCACAAGACAAATCCAGCAGTTAGAATCGGAAAAGCGCCATCTCCAAGCCCAAATAGATGCTTTGGCTTTACAATCTAGTTTTATTACTGGTTTGGGTCAAAAGACTGAAGAACCTTTTGCTCAAAGTTTGTCTAGGAAGAATCTGAATTTAAGCGAAACCTTGGATTTTCTTAACTTTATTGGTAGTCAGTATAGCGAATATGCGATTTCTGCTGGAGAATGCAGAACCCAACAACAGGAATTAGAAAAACAATTACAACCACTCCGCGCAACATTACAAAAAATCCAGACACCACACCCCAAGGAAAGCTTAAATATTACAGTAGAAGTTGAAGTTACAGATTCTGGAGAATTTGAGTTAGAAATTTCTTATGTAGTAAATCGTGCTAGTTGGAAACCACTTTATGATTTACGGGTTGATAGTAAAAACAATGTTCTACATTTAACTTATTTAGCAGAGGTTAACCAAACCACAGGAGAAGACTGGGTAGATGTACCCTTGACTCTTTCTACAGCTAAATTGGGTTTAGGTTCGTTACCACCCAAATTAAAACCTTGGTATATTGATATTCCCCGTATTCGTGCTGATGATCCTGTCAATGTTCAGCGTTCCATGTCTCCACCCCCAGCGATGGCTGTGCTTTTACCTAATCCTCCTCATGCTTCAAAATCTATACAAGAAGAGAGTGAGGAAAATTTTATTAATGCAGAAACTGTAGTTACGGAAGTATCTAAACAAGGTAGTGTAGTTACATTTAAACTGAATCATGGTGGTCATATTCCTACGGATGGTACTCCCCATAAAACCACTATTTTTCAGGCTGATTATCCTTGTCATTTCAACTATGTAGGAATACCACGTTTAGTTAGTTTTGCTTATTTACAAGCTAACGTGAAGAATCCTCCTGACGGTGCGATTTTATTACCAGGAACAGCGAATATTTTCCGAGATACTATTTTTGTTGGTACAAGTCCATTAACAAATATTGCTCCGGGACAAGAATTTACAATTAATTTGGGTATAGATGAAGGTTTAAAAATTGAGCGTGATTTAGTTGAACGTCAGGTAGATAAGAAATTAATGAGTAGTCAACGTCGGGTGACTTATGCTTATCGCTTGGTGGTGACTAATTTATTAAATCAAGCAGCGAATTTAAAGTTAACTGAACAATTACCAGTTAGTAAGAATGAGCAAATTAAGGTGCGCTTGACTCGTTCTCATCCGCAAATTCAGTTAGGGGAAATGGGTGTTTTAGAATGGGATATTTTATTTGCAGCGCAGGAAAAGCAAGAATTTTATTATCAGTTTACTGTTGAGTATCCGTCAGAGTTAACGGTGTTGGGGTTGGATATTTAATCATTCAATGATCATATTTTTTTAGCCATTGGCGAAATTTTCTGAGGGTAGGACTTCTGCCGATAGTTCGACTTTGTTCAACAAACTGAGGAATTATTTCCTTAATTGGTAATTTAGGAAAATTAGGGCTAATTTCTGATTCTATATATTTACCATTTTCAAAAATATTAATCTGTAACTTATCATTTGCATATCGCCATATTTCAGGAACTGCTAATGCTAAGTAAGCATTCAACTGGGTTTTAGATGTGACATCAATTTCTATTACTAAATCAGGTGGTGGATCAATTGTTAAATCTATCTTTTCTTTGCCAATCATCCGCGCATGATTTTGAATATAAAACGAGTCATCAGGTTCTATACCACTATCCATATCTTCACGTTTAAAAGTAGTTGAACCAAAAGATTCACAATCAATTTCTAATTCTTCTAGGATAATTTTAACTAAATCTCCAATGATGACTTTGGCTACTTCATGCTTTGGTAATGGCATCCTGATTTCTAAATTTCCCTGACTATAAGCTAATTTACTGGCACGATGTTCGCCTAATTCTGTTAATATTTCCTCAAATTCTTGCCAAGCAATATTGTGTAATATAATTCTATGTCCTGGAGGTACTGTTAATTGTCTTAGTTGTAATGTTACCATTATTAATTATTAGGCTATTTGTAGTTATTTTAGCAATATAATTAGGTTTCATACCAAGATGCGATAATTGTGAGCCTTATATGTAAATTTGGTAATTCCTTTATAAAATACAAGGAAGTCTCATTTGATACTTGAGTTATGTTAAACTTTAATATAATGTTTCACTTCTAAGATTCTAACCTAATGCTGAAACCATGTCCTTACCGAAAATCTCATCAAGGAAAACTAGAATGTGATATAGCTGAAATTCGAGGAAAAGAATATACACAATTAACTTCAGTAAATATCTGTAATGAATGCCCAATTCCTGAAACTATTCAACGAGTAAATTGTAAAAATTTTATCCCACTCAAGTCACATTTATTTACTAATACTTTTAAGGAAGATCCAGAACAAGAAATTGATTATGATGACTGGAACTCTAAGTGCCAAAAAATCTCTTTTCAAAATAAACATGATTATGAAAATAAATGCTCAGATAAATGTCCTGCATTTCAGCCAATACATTTTGATTTATCCGCTGAAAAATTTATTTCACTGCCAAACTTTAATTCGACAACAGCAACTGATCATGAATTAAGGCAAGCTATATTATCAATCTTATACAAGTATCATACTTTGCATCCTGAACGCTATAAAGATTTTGATGTTACACCTGAATTTATAGCTACAAGTCTTGATATTGATATTAAGGATGTAGTACGAGTTGTTCTTCCTATGGAAGATGAAAGAGAAGTTGAAACTAAAAAATATTTAGGGGAGGACTATTTTAGGTATATACATATAACAAGTGAAGGAATTAGAATGATTGATGACAACCCACTATTTGGTAATTTAAATACTGCTGCTTTACGAAGTCTTAAAATAGAAAACTCTCTACTTAATATTACTGGAGGTATCATGTCAGATTCTTACAAAAATGATTTGCGAGGAGCAAATATAGCTAATTTTGCTAATCAAGTTCAAGACAACGCTAGTCAAACAGCTTCTGATTTTTCCCAAAACATCGGTCAAAATATTGATGAAATTAACAAATTAATTAATTCTCTCCGTGAGATAGCTCAAACTTTTCCTGACGCTCAACGGGAACAAGCTATAGTACATTTAGAGGATTTGCAAGAAGATATTCATATCACTATACCTGAAAAGCGAAACCCTCGAATTAAAGCTCGTATTGGTGCATTATTAGCACTCGTCGGTGTAATAGGTGGGACTGTAGCTACAGCTGTAGACTTTAGTAATAATGTTTTGGAACTATCCAATAAATTAGGATTTCCAGGATTTCCAATTGAACACATTCAGCCTTAACTGTGGGTTACTCTAGTATTTTATTATTTCCCTTCTTTATTTTGCGTCTCCGTTCGGCCTTGAGAACTTAAATTAACTTCAACAAACATATATAGCTACTTTAGGCATAGTGATGGTCTTTGTGCCACATTTTTATTGTATATGCCATAAAGTAGTAGTCGTGGTAATAATCTAGATATTCACCCACTAAACATCTTCAGGAAGCACCCATTTTGGCGGTTCGGTCATTTTCTTCCGCAGTCTTTCTTCGGCCATTTCTAGCATTTTATCCAAGGAAGTCTCTTCTATAAACTTGGAAGTTGCTTCCCTATGCTCAATATGGGGACATTTATCCCCTAAAACACAACCGTTAACACAAGCTTTAGCGCAATCAATTGTTGGTTCCACAGTAAACTCCTCTCTAAAAATACGGCTTTATATCCCTTTAGATAAATATTACTATTAACTTTGTAGGGTGATCAGAGGTTATTATTTCTGTCACCTGTCAACTGTCACCTGTCACCTCAACTCCGATGTCAGAATTATTAGCTCATACTGGAACGATCGCGGCGATCGCTACTGCTGTTGTCCCCCAACAAGGTAGTGTAGGTATTGTACGGGTTTCTGGTGATCATGCAATGGCGATCGCACAAACTCTCTTTTACGCACCGGGAAAACAAGTTTGGTCAAGTCACCGCATCCTTTATGGTTTTATCCGTCAACCCCAAACAAAGCAAATTGTTGATGAAGCTTTATTATTAATCATGCAAGCACCCCGTTCTTTTACCCGTGAGGATGTGGTGGAATTTCACTGTCATGGGGGAATTATCGCAGTTCAACAGGTATTGCAACTATGTTTAGAACATGGTGCAAGGTTAGCACAACCGGGAGAATTTACATTAAGAGCTTTTTTAAATGGGAGATTAGATTTAACCCAAGCGGAAAGTATTGCAGATTTAGTTGGTGCAAAATCTCCCCAAGCAGCACAAACAGCATTAGCAGGATTACGAGGAAAATTAGCGCAACCGATTAGAAATTTACGCTCTCATTGTTTAGATATTTTAGCAGAAATAGAAGCGAGAATTGATTTTGAAGAAGATTTACCACCTTTAGATCAACAAAGAATTATTAATGAAATTGATCAAGTAAGTTTAGAAATTACTAAATTATTAGCGACAAAAGATCAAGGTGAATTATTAAGAACTGGGTTAAAAGTTGCTATTGTTGGTCGTCCGAATGTGGGAAAATCGAGTTTATTAAATGCTTGGAGTCAGAGCGATCGCGCGATCGTCACCGACTTACCAGGAACAACTCGTGATGTGGTAGAATCCCAGTTAGTTGTGGGGGGAATACCTGTCCAGGTTTTAGACACTGCGGGAATTAGAGATACAGTAGATCAGGTTGAAAAAATTGGTGTTGAGCGATCGCGTCTTGCTGCTAATAATGCAGATTTGGTTTTATTTACTATTGATGGTTATGTTGGTTGGACAAATGCAGATCAAGAAATTTACGAACAAGTAAAACATCGTCCTTTGATTTTAATCATCAATAAAATTGATCTTTTAGAAACAGCTTTAAAATTAGAACATCCCCAAACAATTAACCAAATCGTAAAAACTGCGGCCGCAAAAAATCAAGGAATTGATGATTTAGAAATGGCGATTTTAGAGATAGTGCAAGCGGGAAAGGTGCAAGTTGCGGATATGGATTTGGCTATTAATCAAAGACAAGCAGCAGCTTTAATAAAAGCTCAGAATGATTTAGTACAGGTGCAAGAAACAATTAATAATCAATTACCTTTGGATTTTTGGACTATTGATTTACGAGGTGCAATTTATGCGTTAGGAGAAATAACTGGGGAGGAAGTGACAGAATCAGTATTAGATCGGATATTCAGTAGATTTTGTATTGGTAAATAAATCGAAGAAGTTATAAACCTGAAAAGTAGAGGATTTTACATGAGTACATCACCAACACTAAAACAATTAAAAGCAGAATTGATTACACCAGAAAATTTTCAACCCTATGGACAGGTAATATCTGCTAGTAAAGATGGTAAATCTTTTGATTATGAAGACGCACAATTAAACCTACAAAATGGTATTCCCCGTTTCTATATTATGCGATTGCATAATAAAGGAACAAAATTTCATAAAATTACCCGTCATAGTCAATGTACTCAATGTTTAGGTTCTTTGGAAGGAAAAGATTGGTTAATGGCAGTTTGTCCACCGAATAATGATATTACTAAACCAGTATTAGAAAAACTTGCAGCTTTCCGGATTCCCGGTAATTGTTTTATTAAATTAGAAGTAGGAACTTGGCACGCTGGCCCTTATTTTGATCATGATTTTGTGGATTTTTATAATTTAGAATTAAGTGATACAAATGTTGTAGATCATTTCACCCATGATTTTTTAAAAACTGATCAATTAGAATTTGAAATGATATTGTAAAAAGATAAAAAATATTAATTCACGAATAAGGGTTTAGCAATGCTAAATCCCTACAATATTAAACTTCAGAAGTTTATCACTCTTTCTTGTCATCGCAATACAAAATATCATACTTTGCCAAAAAAATTGATGTCTTGCAAAATAAATTTATGTGAATTGTATTCATTAATTTTTTTAAAATTATCTAATTACTAGAGTCATTAGTAGTAGTATCATCCATGTAACAGCAAGTTATTTACATACATAATTACCATGACTAATTCATTACTTTCTGGTGATGACACCACCGTACCTGCTCTGATAGGTATTGGCATGAATAATCAACTATGGACAAGAAAAACCTTAACCAGTAATTGGGAACATATCCCTAATAGTGGTGCAGTCCTAGGAATTACAGTCATGCCAGATGGTACTATAGTTGGTATCGGCATGGATCATCAACTATGGACAAGAAAAACCTTAACCAGTAATTGGGAACATATTCCTAATAGTGGTGCAGTCTTAGGAATTACAGCCATGCCAGATGGTACTATAGTTGGTATCGGCATGGATCATCAACTATGGACAAGAAAAACCTTAACCAGTAATTGGGAACATATTCCTAATAGTGGTGCAGTCTTAGGAATTACAGTCATGCCAGACGGTACTATAGTTGGTATTGGCATGAATAATCAACTCTATACCAGAAAAACCTTAACCAGTAATTGGGAACATATTCCTAATAGTGGTGCAGTCTTAGGAATTACAGTCATGCCAGACGGTACTATAGTTGGTATTGGCATGAATAATCAACTGTGGACAAGAAAAACCTTAACCAGTAATTGGGAACATATTCCTAACAGTGGTTCTGTTTTGGGGATTGTATCTTATTCACGTGTAGCAGCATCTGCTTCCAGTGTTGCAAATTTAATATCAGGAACAAAGATTAAACTCAAGTCGTGGAAAGGAGATTATTTACATCGTCCTGACTCACAACAAGGTGTGACAACTTGGGGTACTGGTATTGGTAATGAGTGGGTTGTCGAGTTAATTGGTGACAACAAAATTAAACTCAAGTCGTGGAAAGGGGATTATTTGCATCGTCCTGACTCACAACAAGGTGTGACAACTTGGGGTACTGGTATTGGTAATGAATGGGTTGTCGAGTTAATTGGTGACAACAAAATTAAACTCAAGTCGTGGAAAGGGGATTATTTGCATCGTCCTGACTCACAACAAGGTGTGACAACTTGGGGTACTGGTATTGGTAATGAATGGGGACTAGAAGTTATTTCTACCGATGTAGTTAATACAAAACAAATCACAGGTCTTCATAACACAGGCGTTGATAACAACGATAAAGTTTTAGGTGATAGTGTTGCAGATTCCCACTATCAAATGACAACCTATCCTACAGATACAGCAACACCAGCCGTTACAAGTCCCAGTAGTTCTTTAGCTGGTGGCTGGGTCGCTAATACAGATACTTCCCGATGGATTGGTCCCAAGAGTGAGTCTGCTACCGGACCTGTTGGGGAATATATCTATAAAACCACCTTTAACCTTCCCGAATTTTCTGAAGCTGCGATTGTTGGTGAGCTTTCTGCAGATGACCAAATTACAGATATACTCATCAACGGAGTTTCTGCGGGTAATCCTACTCCTTTAGGTGCTTGGAACACAGTTAGTAAATTCAGTATTTCTAGTGGATTTGTAGTTGGTAAAAATACCATCGAATTTAAAATTAATAATGGTGGTGGCCCCACAGGTCTTCGCATACATAGCATTACTGGAACTTATACACCTGTTGCAACCAGTTCAGGTAAAATAGTAGTTAATGCAGACGAATGGACTTTAAGTGATCAAGGCATTAAAGCAGCACCGGATGGAGCTACATTTGCCATCAATGTTGCTAAATACTTTGTAGGCGAAAATAAGGGTAAATTCCACGTTCTTTCCACTAATTTTGGTTTAACAGGAGCATCTTTAGAGCAAACTATGACCAAAGCAGGTCATACTTGGACGAAAGGAATGAATATTTCCATTAACCTAGAAACTCTGCAACAATATGACGGAATTTTTCTCGGTGGTAATCCTGTAGATAACCAAGTCTTAATTGAATATGTTAAGAATGGTGGAAAGGTTTACCTCTGCGCTGGTACTGGTCAAGGAGGAGCGCAAGTAGAAGCTAACAATTGGAAGACTTTCTTAGCTGCTTTTGGTCTTCAATATCAGGGAAAATACAACGGAATTGCCGGTAATATTGCCGTTAGTAACCCAAATAACCCTCTATTTGCTGGAGTCAAAACCCTTTATCAAAATAATGGTAACTCCATTACTGATTTACAACCTGATTCACCACTAAACGAGATTATTTTGAATAGTAGTGGACAAGGGATAATTGCTACTGCTGAATTTATTAAACCCGCACCAGAACCAAGACCAGAACCAACACCAGAACCTGCACCAGAACCAACACCAGAAACTCCAGTTACTGACTCAGAAGAATTTACCATCACTGCAACTCAAGGTGTAACTATTTCCAAATTACTTCATAAAGGTCAAGTCAAACGGACTCAATCAGATGAATATATAGAGATTAGCAACACTGGTAACAGTCCAGCTGATATCTCTGGTTGGAAAATCACTTCTGCGGGTAGTTCTAGACAGGTATTTACTTTCCCCCAAGGTACTACTTTAGAAGGTGGAAAAAGTTTCTGTGTTTACACAAATGAAGTTCATCCTGAAACAGGTGGTTTCTCCTTTGGTAGTAAGTCTGCAATTTGGAATGATGCAGGGGATGAAGCTAAACTTTTTGATGCAGCAGGAAACAATGTTTCTACTTTAGCTTATGGGAAAAGTAACGTTGCAGGTATCAAAAAAGAATTTAAAGTTCCTGGACTAGATTTGGTTGCTACTTATTCTGCAATTAACAAACAAATGTCTTTAGGAGGAAAAGTCACATTTACCGAGGCTTTATCCTTAGCAATTCAGAGTTTTCTAGAGGATGATAATGAGATTGAAAGTCCTTTAGGATTAATTCTCAATGATCCTGGTAGTTTTGATTTAGCTGGTGATGTTACTAAAGCAATGGCCACTGAAAAAGTACGTTCTTATCTGAACGAAGGTGGAGTATTAACTTTATATCCTACTGCTAAACGCAACACCGCAGAAAATGGCGAAACTGTAGAAGAAAATTGGATTTTTGAGTTATCACTACCAGCAATGGGTGATACAATTTTCTGGGCAATTGTACCTCGTGCAGGTGAAAAAAAGGTCTATAACTACGGTTTTTCATAATCAGTAAGATAGGGAATTAATTTTTCCCTATTTTTAAAGTAGTGAAGAAACCAGAATACTGATTCCAAAAATCAATTTACTTTCCACTGTAGGGGCATTTTATGAAATGTCTCTACATTCTTTTTTTATATCATATTACTTAAAATAAACCTTTCTTTTTTAATTTTGCAAGTGCATCCTCCGCAGCAGCTTTTTCTGCTTCTTTTTTACTCTTTCCTGTTGCTTCTCCTAACTTTTTACCGTCTACAAATACTTGAGAAATAAATTCCGGTGCATGATCTGGGCCTCCTGCTTTTTCTGTTATATATTTGGGAGGTTCTTGGATACCTTGTGCTTGGGTTATCTCCTGTAATCTATTTTTAGAATCTACATTAGAACGGGGTTCTACCACATCTTCGGAGACAGAATCAAATAATGGTTCAAGAATGACTTTGAGAGGTTCAACATTACCATCATTATCTAAATAATAAGCACCAACTACAGCTTCAAAGGTGCTACTCAGGAGGTTAGGATTTTGAAAACCACCATCTCTAATTGCTCCTTTTCCTAATCGCATTCTGAAGTCTAAACCAACTTCTAAAGCAAATTTTGCCAGTTGTTTTTCTTCTACTAATGCAGAACGACGACGGGTTAATTCATCTTCTCCTTTATCGGGATAACGACGATATAAATACTGTCCACTAATAAAGTTTAAAATCGCATCTCCGAGAAATTCTAAGCGCTCGTTGTGTTCTCCTTCTCCTGGGTTTTCGTTGACATAAGAACGATGGGTTAATGCTTGACGCAGGAGTTTTTCGTTTTTGAATGTGAGTAATTTGTGCATTTTAATGTTTAATTTTTTATTGTGTAATGAGTATCAATTGTTGAAAAATAGAAAAACCGCAAGGTGCGGTTCTCATTAACCAGTTATTTTACTAAACTGGGATTTTCAAGTTTTTAAAAACAAATTCAAGCAGCTATTTGATTTAATTCAATTAAAAATAACTCCTGATTTTGTCTTTTTACTTTACCTTCTTTGACAACCATATCAACAAATTGTCCAAATTTTTTAAATTTTGTACCATTAGGTATAGATATTGAACAAATTCCCTGGTAATTAGCGGAAATTTGACCCATCAATTGATTAACATAACTGTAGTTTGTGGGTTTATTTTGACTGAGTGCTTTGTTTACAGCTTTCATCAAACATTCTACAGCGTCATTGTAGCTAATTTGAGGATGGATGACATTTGTTTGAGGTTGATTTTTTTTCTCAACTAACTGAGGTAAGTCATCTATGAAGTGAAATTCATTAGCAACATCCTTGAGACTCTTTTTCAAATTACCTTTTTTTGCAAAAATGATGATAGATTTACCTTTCGCTTTTACATCTTTAAGTAAATTAACAAAATCACCATCTCCTGAAACTAGGATAAATACATCTGGTGCATTATTACTCCACATATCATCAATTGAATCTTTGAAGATTTGATTATCTACACTATTCTTTAATGAACAGGTAACATCCATAATTTGATAACCAATCTTTTCTAAACTAGATGTAGTTGTAGAAAAATTTCCTACCAATGAATTATAGTAAATTTTTTTGGTAATTAAACGACCTTTTGATTTTGCAAACTCTAGTAGGTTTATTGCTGTCTCAGCATTGAAAGGAACATTCTGAAAATCGCAATAGATCGAAATTTTAAATGTTTCCTGTTCAGCTTTTACAGGTGTCTTTATAGAAGCAACTTGCATTTTGTCAATTCCTTAATTTAGTAAATTGATCAAGTGATATTGACAGCTTCAACGAATTACATATCTACAGCAGTAAAACTACATAAAGGGAAAAAGTAAAAAAATAGTTTTAACCCGTTTGCTTTCCCTATTTTACAAACTTCGATTTACCATCTCAGCAACAGGATTCCTCGCTGATAAATCCTGCTTTATTCCTTCGGATGAATATTTATCCTAACTCTTTGTTTTCTTCGTACCGATTAGCCTGATTGACGATAAAAAATTATATCAGGCTAAATAAATATTCAAACGAACGAACAAAACAAGGCTTGTCAGAAAGGAGTTCTGCTGCTGAGACAACCACCGATGCTTGCGCGTTAGAGTTCTGCTTGAGATTTGTAGTTATTTGGCTGTCTTAGTCACGTATTTTAAGACCCATAACTTGAAATGTCAAGCACTCTTTCTGCAAAAAATCGTAAGATCTATAAATTAGCCTATTACGCGGATTTCAGCTATCTGAAACGAGAAATATTATAATAGTAGATAAAAAACTCAATTATCAACTCATGTCAGCTAAAGATATATTCCATGATGCAGTAAAAAAAGGATTAGAAAAAGACGGATGGGTGATCACAGATGATCCTTTAAGGATTCGCTCAGGTAGAGTTGATATGCAAATTGACTTAGGTGCAGAAAGAATGATAGGTGCGGAAAAAGGATCAGAAAAAATTGCAGTAGAAATTAAAAGTTTTATCAGTTCTTCAAACATTTCAGAATTTCATACTGCATTAGGACAATTTCTTAATTATCGTTTCGCTTTACAAGAACAGCAACCTCAAAGATTTTTATATTTAGCTGTTCCCAAAATACCTTATGAGACCTTCTTTCAATTACCATTTGTCATCAACATAATTGATAATTTTCAACTAAGTTTAATAGTGTATGATCCAAATGAGGAGGTAATTTTATTATGGAAAAAATAGAACAATATCGGACATACATTCAAAACTTATTAACTGAATATGCTCAAGGTAGTCCATCTGATGATGAAGTAGAAACACAATTGATTTTTGATCAAGAAAGAGATCATTATCAGGTGGTTTATGCAGGTTGGAAAAATCGCAGACCGATGTATGGTTGTGTATTACATTTAGATATTAAAAATGGTAAAATTTGGATTCAATATAATGGAACTGAGATAGATATAGCAGATGAATTAGTTAAATTAGGAGTACCAAAATCAGATATAGTTTTAGCTTTCCATGAACCTTTGATGAGACAGTATACAGGTTTTGCTGTTGGATAATTTTTTAGTTGTAGATCCCCGACTTCTTAAACTTCTTAAAAAAGTCAGGGATCTAATTTTTCAAATTCTTAAAGTGTATTGATATCAATTCCTTTAGCTTGCAATTTTGCTAATAAGTCTTGATATTTTTGTTTCTCCTGTTCTAATTGTTGATTTAATTCAATAGATGTGAGAAACTTTCTACCATCAGGATAATAGATTTCTAAATTATCTGCTGTTAACTCAAACCGGATACCTAAACGCGGACTAACCCAATTATTAATTTCCTCAATTGCTGTAAACCATTCATCTTCTCTGATCAAACCTGTTAATTCAATCGTATCTGGATTATAAATATAATATTCTTCCACTCCATATCTTTGATAAAATAGCATTTTTTTCGCCATTTCTTTGGTACGATTTCCAGGAGATAGAATTTCAAAAACTACTTGGGGAGCAATGTTATTTTCTAACCATTGTTTATAAGAACCTCTATCACCTTTAGGTCTACCAAATACTACCATAACATCAGGTGATTGTCTGGTTTTGACACTTCCCTCCACAGGATACCATAACAAATCACCAGCTATAAATACATCAGGATTTTCAGCAAAAAGAATTTCTAAATTTTCTTTAATTTTAACTATCCATTGATATTGTTTAGTATTATCAGACATTGTTTTTCCATCACTATCAGGGTAGATGATTTCTGGTTTTGTTTCTGGTGTTAGTTGTTGTACCATATCTATAATCTCCATTTTACCAAAGGTAAATAATTGTTTTCTTTGATGTTTTATTTGAGAGTGGTACTGATAAACCTATTAATTATTATATATTATTTATTATGATTTGTTAGTGACAGCGCAAACCAATAAAGTAGATTAAATTATAAAATTAATGAACATAAATAAAGTTGGGTTTCACTGCGTTCAACCCAACCTACAATAAACCAGATTACAAAGTGGGAGGAAAAACCTTACTTAAATCAAGTTGTAAATCTGGGAAATATGGTAAATCAATAAATTGATGATGTAAGAAAATTCGCTTATTCAAATAACCAAAATTACCTTGTTGATTTTTATAAGGTTCACTATAACATTCTAAACAATTATCTAATAAATTAAAAATCCAATAATCAGAAATTCCTGCTTTTGCATAAAGTGGTATTTTCACATCTTGATCATATTTAATGGAAGAATCAGCGACTTCAATTACTAACAATACATCCTCAGCTTTTGGGTGAGATGATAAATAATTATCATCACGATTTTTGATGATTGCAAAATCTGGTTCTGGTTCACTTTTTGGTGGTATGCTAATAGGGGCTTGAGATTGCAAAATTCCTCTATCTTCTATAAGTTTTGGAAACTGCTTCCATAAATTTCTTAAACAAGTTTCATGTGCCGTACCTTTTGATACCATTTCTATTAATTCCCCATTAATTAATTGAATATGATCATCTTCCTTTAAAAAACCGATATCTATAAGTTGATGATATTCTTCTAGGGTGAAGCTTTTAACCTGAATTGTAGTCATATATGTTGCTCCTTCACAAATTGCCATTACATATATTCTAAATGTGCCAGGAATTGCTATGCTAAAATTATAATAACCAATAAAAAAACAATGCCAGCGCCGACAATAACCCCAACAACAACAGCTTTTCCACTGACTGCTGTAGTCGGTCAAGAAGCGATTAAAATAGCATTGCTGCTAACAGCAGTAGATCCCGGTTTGGGGGGTGTGGTAATTGCAGGTCGTCGCGGTACGGCTAAATCTGTAATGGCACGTGCCATTCACGCTTTGTTACCACCTATAGAAGTTGTTAAAGATTCCGTTAGCAACTGTGACCCCAACCACCCCGAAGAATGGGATGATAAACTCTTAGCTGAAGAAAGACAGGAAATAGAAACAGAAATTATTCCTGTTCCCTTTCTACAAATACCCCTGGGTGTGACAGAAGACCGGCTTTTAGGTTCTGTGGATGTGGAACAGTCGGTAAAACAAGGTGATACGGTGTTTCAACCAGGGTTACTGGCCAGCGGTAACAGGGGTGTGTTGTATGTGGATGAAATCAATTTATTAGATGACCAAATTAGCAATCAACTTTTAGCTGTATTATCCGATGGACGTAACCAAATAGAAAGGGAAGGAATAAGTTTTCAGCATCCTTGCAAACCTCTGTTTATTGCAACTTACAACCCAGAGGAAGGAGCGCTAAGAGAGCATTTACTTGATAGAATTGCGATCGCACTGTCAGCAGATGGCGTTCTCGGTATAGATCAAAGAGTAGAAGCAGTAGAACAGGCGATCGCATACTCCCGTTCCCCCCAAGAATTTTTAGAACAATACAGCGAAGACATAGACGCACTCAAAACCCAAATACTCCTAGCGCGGGAATGGTTAAAAGAAGTCACCATCACCCAAGAACAAATAACTTACCTAGTGAACGAAGCTATTCGCGGAGGAGTTGAAGGACATCGTGCGGAATTATTTGCGGTGCGGGTTGCAAAAGCAGCAGCAGCGTTAGAAGGACGGAACACAGTTAACGCGGAAGACCTACGACGTGCGGTAGAGTTAGTCATCGTTCCTCGAACCACTATTATTCAAACCCCACCGGACGAACAAGAACCACCCCCACCACCACCTCCACCACAAAGTCAAGACGACTCGGAAGAACAGCAGGAAGAAGAAGAGGAACAAGAAGAACAGGAAGAACAAGAAGAAGAACAGGAACAGCAAGAACCCCCAGATATTCCTGAAGAGTTTGTGTTTGACCCAGAGGGGGTAATTCTTGATCCAGAAGTGCTTTATTTTACCCAAATGGCGCAACGTCAAGGTAAATCTGGCAGTCGCAGTATTATCTTCTCCGATGACCGGGGACGTTATATTAAGCCGATGTTACCCAAAGGTAAGGTCAAACGCATTGCCGTAGATGCCACATTACGAGCCGCAGCCCCGTATCAAAAAGCACGCCGAGCCAGACAACCGAATAAAAAGGTAATTGTGGAACAAGGTGATATGCGTTCTAAGCGGTTGGTGAGGAAAGCTGGCGCTTTGGTGGTGTTTGTGGTGGATGCTTCCGGTTCAATGGCATTAAACCGGATGCAATCGGCTAAAGGTGCAGTCATGCAGCTTTTAACCGAATCCTATCAAAACCGTGATCAAATTGCTTTAATTCCCTTCCGAGGTGAACAAGCGGAAGTGTTATTACCTCCGACCCGTTCCATCTCCTTGGCTAAAAATAGGTTAGAAAAATTACCTTGTGGTGGCGGTTCTCCTTTAGCACATGGGTTAACCCAAGCTGTGAGAGTAGGAGTAAACGCCCAAATGGGTGGAGATATTGGTCAGGTTGTCATTGTGGCAATTACTGATGGTCGTGGTAATATTCCTTTGGCTCGTTCTTTAGGTGAACCCCAAGAACCAGGGGAAAAACCAGATATCAAAGCGGAACTGCTAAATATCGCAGGGAGAATTAGAGCTTCCGGGATGCAGTTGTTGGTGATTGATACGGAGAGTAAGTTTGTTTCTACAGGTTTTGCTAAAGAGTTGGCGAAAACTGCGGGGGGTAAGTATTATCAATTACCAAAAGCTACGGATAAGGCGATCGCATCTATGACGAGGGGAGCGATCGCAGATATGAAATCTCGGTAGTTGGATCAGATCCCCGACTTCTTTGATCCGTCAATTATGACTCTGGTTGGTGAAAACCAGAAGCGAGCAAATTCTGACGTAGAATGTAGAATCCCCGTGCGTTTACGCCGGGGAGTGTCAATTTTTACCAGATTACTAGACGGTGAATTTCAATTTAATAATTACATCATTGTAATCCAAATCACCACCACCAGATAAGTCCTCGAAACCAAATGTATTGTCTGCTAATAAGCGAATGTGGTTTACTCCATCAGAATTAACTCCCAAGTAAGGGAAATAAACTTGAGGATCATTACCAGTGTTATTATCAGTCAACTGTGACAAAGTACCATTGATAATGATCATGGGAGCGAAGATTGAACCACCTGTAATCATGGCGCTGTCTGTAAATTGACCCTGGTTAGAAACAGCAAATTTGATGGTTTCACCAGTTTCTGCATCTTTAATTAGATTGTTGATGGCTGCTTGTAAGTAATCGTCTCTATTCGCTGAAGTTGCTTCCAGGCTGCCAATTTTTCCTTGAGCATTGTTTACTTCGTAAAAATAGACCTCGTTGTTATATGCAGCTTCTCTAAAAACAGAAAAGTCTGCTTTTACCAGACCTGATACATCTCGTAAATCAATTAATTTGGCTTGGCTTTCTTCTTGTAGTGCTGTACCTATAGTTAAGGATTCATCTGTTGATTCTATCTTCACTACCAGAGAATCAAAGTTTGTGTCAGTAGTATTTTCTTTCCAGGAAATTGTAAAATTACCCTCTTCTTGTGTAATGATTTGGTTTGAGGAATCAGCAAATAAAATTTTGTTATTTTCAATGAGTCCAGCTTTGAAAGAATCAACAGTACCGTCCTTGACTAAAAAGAATTTTAAGTAACTACCAGAATCAAATTCCAGTAGTCTTGTCAGACTATTAGTTTCAATGTCAGTTTTAAACAGATTAGGAAGATTAGCAATGGCAGAAAAAACACCTTCACCTTGGGTTTTTGCCAGGGTAAGAGCGGCTTCATTGTAACCTTGTTCCCCTGGTGCAATACCGTTAATTCTACCTTCGGCATTGTCAACTATAAATACACCAAGTTCGTTGACAAAACTAGAATTGCTTTCTATTAACGTGGCTTTGAGTCT
This sequence comes from Okeanomitos corallinicola TIOX110, assembly GCF_038050375.1. Taxonomy (NCBI): domain Bacteria; kingdom Bacillati; phylum Cyanobacteriota; class Cyanophyceae; order Nostocales; family Aphanizomenonaceae; genus Okeanomitos; species Okeanomitos corallinicola. The sequence continues at coordinate 3,091,321 of NZ_CP150886.1, forward strand.
GACTGTATCACCAACTCCTTTAACACTAAATATGCTGTTGTTGGTAATGTTGGTAATAACGGCTAAAGGTATATCTTCGTCATTATCATCATCATCATTAATAGTTCCCTTGGCTATGCCATTTGTAGAACTGATAATTGATCCGTTTGTGGGATTACTTAAAGTGACAGTGAAAGTTTCATCACTCTCGAATAAGCTATCTAGTATGCTGGAAACAGTAAAGATTTTTTGGGTTTCCCCCTGAGCAAAGGTGATAGTTTGAGTTTGAGCAGTGAAGTCAGAAACACTGGCTGTATCTCCTGTATTTATGGATGTGGATACAGTCACTGTTTGGTCAATCAATATATCATCGGTGCGGGTAATGGTGAAATTTAGATCATTACCTTCAATAGATGCAGCATCAGAAATTGAGAAAACAGGAATTATAAAATCAAAATTAGATGAGTCTAAATCACTGCTGAGGACATTTCGTAAAATGCCCAAGTTTCTTTCACTACTATCAATTAGAGTTTTGACAATTGTGTCATTCCCAACTTGCTCTAGAATGATGTCTGCAAAATTATGGACTTGAGGGATGCCAGCAATGACAACTTTATCATCACTTTTTGTAAAATCTAAGACTTCTGCGGGTACATCAGGAACTGAACCATTACCAAGATAAAAGCGGTCAAATCCATTACCGCCAATCATTCTAGTACCTTGTTTACCAGCGTAGAGTGAGTCATCCCCATCATTACCAAATAAGCGATCGCTCGCCAGGTTTCCAATCAGAGTATCATTACCTTCACCACCTTCTAGGGTGTTGTTACCAATGGTGCTGAGTGTCTGAAGAAAATCATTACCAAACCCGCCTTTGAGAGTGTTCAGGCTACCGTCCCTGACATAAAGCTGATCATCTCCAGCATCACCATTCAGACTATTATTATCGCCTTCTAAGACAAACAAGCGATCGCTATCATCACCACCATTGAGGATGTTATTACCGGAATTACCTTCAGCATATAAGTCATCTTCTCCAGCACCACCATTGAGGATATTATTACCGGAATCACCTTTAGCATATAAGCTGTCATTTCCCTCACCACCGTTTAAGGTGTCGTTATTATTACCAAAAAGCTGATCGTTGCCAGATCCGCCATCAAGGATGTTATTTCCATCAGCATTAGCTGCATCTAGGGTATCATCACCTGCAAATCCAAAGACTTGATCACCTTGTTGGGCAAATAACTCATCGTTATTGGGAGTACCATTAATAATCATTGTTACAATTCTACCTACGTAAGTGGCTCAATATTTTTAAACAAATAATTGAAAACTTTTATAGAGACGTTCCATGGAACGTCTCTACATTCTCAATCGCAGATATCTAATGCACTTAAACAGAGATAAAGTCGTTCTGTGTCAGTGTAGTAGTATCAAAATTAGTCAGTGTAGCTAGGGTTTGATTACGCAAACGAATCTCATCACCAGAGAAAGACAACTGATTGAAATTCAAGCCAGACAAGCCGATTTTATCGCCCTGACCTAAACTAAAATCGGTGATTGTATCTTTACCTGCGGCTTTCTCCAAGACGAAGATATCACTACCAGTACCACCAGTGAGGATATCATCTTGCTTACCACCGTTGAGGAAGTCATTACCAGCACCACCAACAAGCAAGTCTTGACCATTACCACCTAAAAGGCTGTCGTTACCGTCACCACCATAGAGGTTGTCATTGCCATTGTCACCTTCGATATAGTCGTTACCAGCCTCACCATAGAGGTCGTCATTGCTGTTACCGCCATAAATTTGGTCGTTAGCAGTACCGCCATAAATTGTGTCATCACCATTGCCACCGACAAGGTTGTCGTTACCAGCATCGCCGAAGACATTATCATCACCATTGAGTGCGTTAATGATATCGTTGCCCAGCGTACCGTTAATAACATCATCTTGGCTACTACCGGTGAGGTTAATCCCGACAGCTACTGTTACCATGCCTACGTCAATGCCACCGTCGCCATCACTGACAGTATAGTTAAAGCTGCCATTGCCACTAAAACCTGTGGTGGGAGTAAAGACGACATTGCCACTGCTATTGATAGTTACACTACCGTTAACACTGTTACTGACAGCAGTGATACTTAAAGTAGGACTATCTACATCGGTATCATTGGCTAATAAATCACTAGATAGCAAGGTCAATGGGGTATTTTGATTGGCAGTAAAAGAGTCATCACCGGCTACAGGTGCATCGTTGACAGGAGTTACTGTCAGGTCAAAGGTATCATCAACACTAGCATTGCTGCTGTCAGTTGCGGTAACTTTGATGCTAATTGTGCCGTTATCTGGGTCGTCTGGTGTGCCGCTAAAGGTATTGGTAGCAGCGTCGAAGGTTAACCAGGTAGGTAGAGAATTACCGTTAGCGAGGGTAGCAGTATAAGTTAAGCTGTCACCTGCATCAACATCGGTAAAGGTATTGGCGGGAATGGTAAAGCTGAAGAAGCCATCTTCTAAAGTAGTTTGATTAGCGATCGCATTTGCTACTATTGGTGCATCATTAACTGGAGTTACAGAGAAAGTCTGAGTTTGTCCAGCTAAGGTATCTGTTCCATCAGTGACACCGTAGTCAAGGGTGACATTACCATTAAAGTCAGCAGTTGGAGTGAAGGTATAAGTTCCATCCAGGTTATCAACTAAACCACCGTTATCAGCAGTTAAACCAACTACGGATAAGGTATCACCAGCATCTACATCACTGAATCCTGTTAATAAGTCAGCAGCAGTAATGATAATAGCTGTATCTTCAGCAGTGTTGCCTAAAGTTGCTGTGGGTGAACCAACAGGAGCATCATTAACTGGAGTGATAGAGAAAGTCTGAGTTTGTCCGCTTAATGTATCTGTTCCATCAGTCACACCGTAGTCAAGGGTGAGAGTACCATTAAAGTTAGCAGTTGGGGTGAAGGTATAAGTTCCATCCAGGTTATCAACTAAACCACCGTTATCAGCAGTTAAACCAGTTACGGATAAGGTATCACCAGTATCTACATCACTGAAACCTGCTAACAAGTCAGCAGCATTGATGATAATAGCTGTATCTTCAGCAGTGTTGCCTAAAGTTGCTGTAGGTGAACCAACAGGAGCATCATTAACCGCAGTCACAGAGAAAGTCTGAGTTTGTCCAGCTAAGGTATCTGTACCATCAGTCACACCGTAGTCAAGAGTAACTACACCATTAAAGTCAGCAGTTGGGGTGAAGGTATAAGTCCCATTACCGTTATCAACTAAACCACCGTTATCAGCAGTTAAACCAGTTACAGACAGGGTATCACCATCTACATCACTGAAACCTGCTAACAAGTCAGCAGCATTGATGATAATAGCTGTATCTTCAGCAGTGTTGCCTAAAGTTGCTGTAGGTGAACCAACAGGAGCATCATTAACCGCAGTCACAGAGAAAGTCTGAGTTTGTCCAGCTAAGGTATCTGTACCATCAGTCACACCGTAGGAAAGGGTGACAGTACCATTAAAGTCAGCAGTTGGGGTGAAGCTGTAAGTTCCATCACCGTTATCAACTAAAGTGCCGTTATTCGCAGTTAAGTTGACAACAGAGAGGGTATCACCATCTACATCACTGAAGCCCGCTAATAAGTCAGTAGCATTAATGATAATGGCTGTATTTTCAGCAGTGTTGCCTAGAGTAGCTATGGGTGAACCAACAGGAGCATCATTAACGGGAGTGACGGAGAAGCTCTTGCTTTGTCCGGTTAAACTGGCTGTGCCGTCGGTGACATCGTAGGTGAGGGTGACAATACCATTGAAGTTGGCAGTTGGGGTGAAAGTGTAAGTCCCATCATTGTTATTTACCAATGCACCGTTGTCAGCAGTTAAGTTAGCAACGGTAAGAATATCACCAGCATCCACATCACTGAAACCTATTAATAAATCAGAGGTATTAATGATGATGGCAGTGTCTTCGGCTGTGTCACTTAACGTTACTTTAGGGGTAGTATTAAGCAGTACTGAAACATTAGGATTGTTTCCGGCCACCAAGTCTGCCTTCCCGTCACCGTTAAAGTCCCCAATTGCCATAGAACGGAGATCACTGTTCATTGCAAAGTTAGTGGCAGTGCCAAAGCTACCATCCCCATTGCCCAACAGCACCGATACGTCCTCAGTCTCGTTGTTCCCGGTTACAATATCTACCTTGCCATCCCCATTGAAGTCCCCAACTACTACAGATAGGGGAAGAGATCCCACCGCAAAGTTAGTGGCAGTGCCAAAGCTACCATCCCCATTGCCCAACAGCACCGATACGGTATTGCTTCCTTGGTTTACGGTCACAACATCTGCCTTGCCATCCCCGTTAAAGTCCCCAATTGCCAAGGAACGGGGACTACTGTCCACCGCAAAATTAGTGGCAGTGCCAAAACTGCCATCCCCATTACCTAATAGCACGGAGACATCGCTGGATAATATGTTTGCCGTTGCCAGGTCTGCCTTGCCATCCCCGTTAAAGTCCCCAATTGCAACAGAGATTGGAGCATCACCCACCGCAAAGTTAGTGGCAGCACCAAAACTGCCATCCCCATTGCCCAATAGCACCGAGACATTATCAGAGTTGTTTGTGGTAACAACATCCGCCTTGCCATCGCCGTTGAAGTCTCCAATCGCCAGGGAACTGGGATCAGAGTTTACTGTAAAGAAGGTAGTGGCAGTGCCAAAGCTGCCATCGCCATTGCCTAATAGCACTGAGACGTTACCAACAATGGTTTCGTCAAAGGTTTCCTCGTTGAAAATGCTAGAGTAGGTTGCCAGTGCCAGATCCACCTTACCATCGCTGTTGAAATCCCCAACAGTAACGGATGTGGGAATGCCACCTGCTGCAAAAGTAGTAGCAGTACCAAAGCTACCATTCCCATTGCCTAGCAACACCGAAACGTTATTGAAACCACCAGCAGTCACCAAGTCAGTATTGCCATCGCCGTTGAAGTCTCCAACCGCTACATAAAGGGCAGAGTTTGCCTGAAAGCTAACCACTGGGTCAAAAGAAAGTGAAACGGGCGCATCATTTACGCCATTAATAGTAACCGTAACAGTTGCCGTATCTGTCCCCCCATTGCCATCAGAAATGGTGTAAGTAAAGGTATCAGTCGCTGTTTCACCATCCTTGAGAGATTCAAATTGACCGTTGGGGTCGTACTCGAAGGTGCCATCGCCGTTATCGGTTACAGTACCCAGAGTGCCAGTGGTGTCTATGCTATCAACGGTGAGAGTATCCCCATCTGCGTCGCTGTCGTTATTGAGAACGTTGCCAGTGGTGAAACTTGTGTCTTCATCAGTGGTGAAAGCGGGGTCTGCGGTGACAACGGTATCATTCTCAAAATAATTGAGAGAGCCGTAACGTTCCCCAACAACAGCATCAAGGTCTCCATCTCCATCCACATCAGCAAAGGTGGGAGTGCTAATAGAACCCACAGCAATGCCATCAAAGGGATTGTTGGTTCCTGTTTGTTCTACATAAATAGGAGCCGTGGTACTGCCTGTATTCTCAAAATAATTGAGATTGCCGTTAAATTCCCCAACAACAGCATCAAGGTCTCCATCTCCATCCACATCAGCAAAGGTGGGAGTGCTAAAAGAACCCACATCAATGCCATCAAAGGGGTTGTTGGTTCCTGTTTGTGCTACATACGTGGTACTGCCTGTATTCTCATAATATTTGAGATTGCCGTTAAATTCCCCAACAACAGCATCAAGGTCTCCATCTCCATCCACATCAGCAAAGGTGGGAGAGATAAAAGAACCCACAGCAATGCCATCAAAGGGGTTGTTGGTTCCTGTTTGTGCTACATACGTGGTACTGCCTGTATTCTCATAATATTTGAGATTGCCGTCACGATCCCCAACAACAGCATCAAGGTCTCCATCTCCATCCACATCAGCCAAGGTGGGAGTGTTACGAGAACCCACAATGCCATCAAAGGGGTTGTTGGTTCCTGTTTGTGCTACATACGTGGTACTGCCTGTATTCTCATAATATTTGAGATTGCCGAAAGCTCCCCCAACAACAGCATCAAGGTCTCCATCTCCATCCACATCAGCAAAGGTGGGACTACTAGAATAACCCACATCAATGCCATTGAAGGGGTTGTTGGTTCCGGTTTGTTCGTTAAAGTTGGTTTCGCTCAGGAATCCATTATCAACGGCAACGGGAGCATTGTTATTCTCGAAGAACAGGGTATTGCCATTAACATTACCGACAAAAGCATCCAAGTCCCCATCCCCATCAATATCAGCAAAGGTGGGTACAGCATTATTCCCCACATCTGTCAGTCCGAAGGGGTTGGTGGCTTCTAGGGTAAAGGTGGGAGCAGCCGCAGTTCCCGTGTTGCGGTAGAACAGGGTATTGCCCTCCTTGTTCCCAACAAAAGCATCCAAGTCTCCATCCCCATCTATATCGGCAAAGGTGGGTTTAGCAAACGACCCCACATCCGTCAAACCGAAGTTGTTGGCTTCTTGGGTAAAGGTGGGAGCAGCCGCTGTTCCGGTGTTGCGGAAGAACAGGGGATTGCCAAACCTTTCCCCCACAAAAGCATCCAAGTCCCCATCATTATCAATATCGGCAAAGGTGGGGGCAGCAAACGACCCCATCGTCAAACCGAAGTTGTTGGCTTCTTGGGTGAAGGTGGGAGCAGACGCAGTTGTTCCGGTATTGCGGAAGAACAGGGTATTGCCAAACCTTTCCCCCACAAAAGCATCCAAGTCCCCATCATTATCAATATCGGCAAAGGTGGGGGTAGAATAACTCCCCACATCCGTCAATCCGAAGTTGCTGGTTTCTAGGGTGAAGGTGGGAGCAGACGCAGTTGTTCCGGTATTGCGGAAGAACAGGGTATTGCCAAACCTTTCCCCCACAAAAGCATCCAAGTCCCCATCCCCATCAATATCAGCAAAGGTGGGTGCAGCATTATTCCCCACATCTGTCAGTCCGAAGGGGTTGGTAATTGGGGCGATAAAATTGGGATCATTGCTAATTCCTGGTGGCATAATCAATTAATTCCTCTAATTTGATAAAGTTTCAGTGTTTTCAAGTTTTCAATGACAGATAGGACTAACCACCCAATTGCTTAAAAGCAACATAAGAATGAGTCACTTCCATCAAATAGGGTTCTAAATGTTTATGTACAAACTTCAGCATCGCCGGATTTTCCTGTGCTACTGCAAACAAACAGTAAGGAACTGTACTGTCTACTTGACGCAGGATAGACTGGGATAACAAAGAAATCCCCCGTCCCAACCGTTGAAACCGTTTGTCCACAAACATCGTCGAATAACGAATCGCATCAGTAGCGACTCGGTGAGTTACCATCCAACCCACTAATTGCGTCTCATAGCGCAACCCCAAGCTGTTCAAGGGTTCAGCCGGAGTATTGCCAAAGGGACTCAAGGAGGTTGGATAGTCCAAATGTTCAAGCTGTTTTTGGTCTGCATCTGTTAATTCACTCCAAGGAAAAACTGTAAATTTGTTCGGTAGGGGATACTTCGTTAACCAAGGTGCTTGAGATACTTTCTCGGTGGTGGTTTTCCCCAATAAAAAGTTGACTTGTGTTTGCCATTTTTGCTGTTTCAGTAAAGGTTCTAAGGCTAAATTTGTGATGTCAGTAGATTTATAACCCAGCTTCATGAGTCCACAACCTAAAGCCGTTAAACCCATTTCCAGAGTTTTGATTAAACCTGTACCAATTCCCTGATGGCGATAATCTGGTAAAACAAACAGAGAAATCACCTCAACTTCTGGTTTTGTCTGGGGTTGGGTTGAAAGTATCTCAGCTAACACTAATCCCACTTTTTCCCCTGCGACTTCGGCAACTATCCCCACTAACTGTCCTTTGGGTTGTTGACGACTCCACCGCTTTTGAATTTTAGGAAAACTCAAATGGTTGTAAGACAAAGATTGTTCAACGGTTAAATTCTGGAGGGCATAATATTGAACACTGGGTTTGTCTAAAACCGCCATCTCAGCCGTTGTATCAGGGGTTTTGATTTGCTTATTCCTCTGACGGAACTCTCCGTTAATTTGAGGAGGTTGCCACTTTAGCTTTTGCAGTAGGGGTTCTAAGGCTGTATTGGTCAGTAAACTGGCGGAATAGGTCAAAAATAACTCTTGACATCCCTGAGTCTTTAATTCTTTTTCTAAATAAGCTACTAACCTTGTGCCAATGCCTTGATGACGGTATTCAGGTAATACAAATAGGGAGATAATTTCGACTGTTTCGGCGTTTAAACGTTCAGCTATGGCAAATCCCACCATTGACCCGTTAATAGAAGCGGAAAGTCCCGTTAGTTCACCTTTTGGGGGCGTTTTTTGCCAACGCTGCTGTAACCGAGGAAAGGTCAATTCATCGTAATCTAGGGCATTACTGCTAGTGAGGTGATACACCCGTTGATATTTAACCTCTGCTCCCAACACTTGCGCCCCGACGGGGGAAATTGGCTGATTTGTGGATGATTGTTCATTAGGTTGGGGTAAACCTGCAATGGGAGGTTTTGCGCCCTTACTGGGGCGTTTTGCAGTAGGTTTGGTGGTGACAATGCCTCCACTATGGGGAAAAGTCACCAAGCGTTGAATTTCATCCTCTTGTAACCCAATTACTTGAGGTTGATGGACTCCTGGCAACACCACTACATCAAATAGTTCTTCAATGAAGTTCTGAAAATATAACCAGTGCAGGGTTTCACCTGTTTGTAAATCAATTACCATTAACCCAGATTGGGGACTATTTCCCTCAGACATGAGGCGTTTTTCTAGGTTTAAGCCGGTAAAACTCTGGGAACGTAATTGAGACAAACCTACAAAGGCGAAGTTTTGCCAAAAGGCTAAACCGCGCACAAATCCAGGACAAAAGGTGATGGGAAGGAATTTATGATCCTCGATGTAGCCAAATTCCCCAGTACCGGAATTGAGTAACCATAATTTCCCCTGATACCACCGGGGAGAATGGGGCATGGATAAGCCTGTGGCGATGATTTCGTTGTGCTTAACATCAATTACAACTCCCCCATCAACACGATGATTACGCCAGCCGGCGGCGGTATCTGTGGTACTACAGGCGGTGACATAAGCGGGTTTGCCTTCTACCATCGCTAACCCATTCAGATGACAACGATCTTCAGCGACAAGTTTGGAAATAAAGGGCGGTTGCCAAATAGGGACAAAACTGTAATCGGGGCTAATTGTGGCTAAACAACTAAAATCGGTGTTGACAAAAATTAGTTTTCCGGCATTGTCTAATGCTATTTCATGGGCGTTGACATCCCCGGTGGTGTAAGCGGTGTGGGGGACATAGAGCCGATCTGTTTCTTGAGATTTTTCCCCACTATCCAGGAGATTATGGAAATCCCAGATTTGGTAACGGGTGGTCATGTAGAGGCGATTTGCGGCTACACATAGTCCCATTGGTTTGTCGAATAGTCTTTCGTGTAGTTTCAGCCTGCCGTTAGCTTGGCCACTGACGAAAAAAAGGCGGTTAGTTTGGTAGGTGGTAGCAGCAAGGCTGAGGTTTTGCTGTTCCAGCCAGGAGGCGAAATCCTGGGAAGCTGTCAGTTGTAAGGAAGGGGTAGAATCTGCTGATGTTGTTGACATTGATTAGTATATGTTTTGTTTTTATTGAATAAGTATTAATACTTATGGCAAAAAGCTCCAGATTGGCGCGGTAATGCCTCTGTGGGGAAGTCAGCGAAAATTTAAACTTAATTGCTTGATTTTATATACTTACTCAATAATACTGCCGTAGTCCTAGCGATCGCATCGGACATTGATCTAGGTTTTGACTAGGATCATGATCCTATATAAGTAAAAATTATGAATTAAAATAAACGAATAAATTGCCCTACGCCTTATTCCCCATGTCTATTGTCAGAATCAGGTGTTTATCGAGCGAAGTCGAGATAATATCCACCGATTAAAGGATGAACAGGATGAAAACAGAGATTTTATCACCAATTACCTATTAACTATTACCAATTACCTATTACCCATCGTCATTTAGGTAAAACTTTTAGTGACAGTGTTGAACTTTTACGTGAGGATAGAAACCGTTGAGTAAATTTGTAGTAGATGCGAAAATGCTATAATAATAACTTGAATGAGGGAAAAATATAACCATGACTATTCTAATCTCTGATGATATTATTCAAGCAACGAAAATGACAGAAAGCGAATTAAAGCTAGAAATAGCCATTATGCTTTTTGAAAAAGATAAGATTAGTATCGGAAAAGCTCGTCGTCTAGCCGAAATGAATGTACTTGAATTTCAAAAAGAACTAGCTCAACGTAATATTTATATTCATTATGATGTGGCTGAATTAGAAGAAGATATTAAAACTTTACAAGAAATGGGAAGATTATGATTATAATTAGCGACACGACTTCCCTTACCAATTTAGCCGCAGTTGGACATCTTGAACTATTACATCAACTGTATGATCAGGTGATTATTCCTCAAGCTGTGTATGATGAAATAGTCAATGTTGGCTATTTAGTTCCGGGGACAACAGAAGTTCAAAATTTATCTTGGATTAACGTTCATTTAGTAAGTAATAAAAATCAAGTTAATGAACTTTTAAACGAGCTAGATTTTGGAGAAGCTGAAGCAATTGTTCTTGCTTTAGAATTAAATGCTGATTTATTACTGCTTGATGAAAGAAAAGGTCGAAAAGTGGCTCAAAATCTAGGAATTAAAAAGATAACTGGATTATTAGGAGTTTTACTAGAAGCTAAACAAAAAGGGTTGATTGCTAATATTAAACCTATTATTGACCAACTAATTACTGATAATAATTTCTGGATTAGTAATAATTTATATCAGAAAGTTATCCAAATTGCTGGAGAATAAAAAATCCTGTAAATCCTAAAATCCTGCATATCCTGATTATGTTAAGATAGAAACCCTAAATAAGTATTGAAACAAGGACTAAAAACGTGCAAGCTATTCTTTTAAGCAGCGAAGAAGTTGGCAAACGTGCCAAAGAACTATACGAAAATGGTATTCGTGAACAAGTAGAAACAGAAGAAAATATCGGTAAAATGGTAATTATTGATATAGAAACTGGTGAATATGCAGTTGATAAAACAGGCAGAGAATCAGCCCATTATCTCACAAATAAAAACAGATTTGCTCGACTTTTTGGTATTCGCATCGGCTATAAAGTTGCTGTTTCTTTTTGTGGTGATATGGAGCGTGATATTAGATGATTTCTGGTATGATCAAAAACGGATATCCCACAGTTAACGTTATATTCTGTCTGCCAAATCAACCAGATTTTACTATTGAATTTGTAATTGATACAGGGTTTACAGGTGATCTTTGTTTACCATCAGCCGCAGTCACTTTAATGCAGTTACCTTTTCTATATGAACTACCTGCAAATTTAGCTAATAATAGTTGAGTAGATATACCAATACATGAAGCTGTTATCATCTGGAATGGTAAAGAAAGAGAAGTTAATATTTTAGCCACTGGAAAACGACCTTTATTGGGAACTGCTTTACTTGATGGCTATGAACTATGTATTGAATTTATAGAAGCTGGATTAGTAACAATTGAAGAATTATAAGTCTTATTTATGAATCGGAAGAGAAATGAAGTTTGATCAAAGGACTCATTCAGTGATATTACTTATGTAAAGGTCAATTTCAAATTCTCATCTAATGCATCCATGATTCTTGTTCCCACCATTTTAGATATAGTTGCTGGTATTTGTTTATATACCGGATTTTTACACTTGCTAATTACTTCTAGGGGATTAAAACCCGCGTTGCACTTCTGCTTTGGGTTAACCTGCTTGGTAATTTCTGGTTATATTTTGGCTCTCATAACTCAATATAAGACTATAAATATAGATGATTATATAAGCGCAAAAAAATTAGTCACTTCTTTGGGGTATATTTCCGGTATTCTTGTTGTCTGGTTTGTTGCTTTATATACAAATATAAAACAGGTGCGTGTAATTTTGGTACTGAACAGCCTGTACTTGATTAGCCTGTTAATCAACCAAATTTCCCCTACAGGAATTCTCTACTCCCATATTAGTAGTCTATCTAGTATTTCTTTACCTTGGGGGGAATCTATTACTCACCCACAAGGTATTATCAATCCTTTATTTATTGTCCAATTATTAACTTTAAACAGTAATATTAGCTACTGTTTTTTTGCCTGTTACCGTCAATATCGAAGTGGAGAGAAGCAAGCAAGCTTGACTCTAGTCCTGAGCTTAATACTTTTGATAGCTACTGTTCTGTGCGATCGCTTAATAGATTTGGGGAAGCTCAAATTCATCTACATTGCTGGGTTCGGATTTTTATCGTTTGTGATGATTATGAGTCTAAGTCTCACCAATGATTTGATGCAGGTTGTGAAACTACGCCAACAATTACTAGAAAGCGATCACCTACGTAAAATTGCGGTAGAAGAGGAGCGAAATCGTTTGGCGAGAGATTTACATGATTCCGTATCGCAGACATTGTTTTCTGTGGCCACAATTGCCGAAACAGTACCAAGGGTATGGCAACGTCATCCAGAAATAGCCCAGGAGAAATTAGAAGAACTTGCGGGATTGGCACAGGGTGCATTAGCAGAAATGCGGAGTTTATTGATAGAATTACGCCCTAGTGGGTTGAGAGACAAATTATTAGGTGAATTACTAAAACAGTTAACCAAAGCAGTTCAAGGACGGGCAAAAATCCAAATTATTACCACAGTAACGGGAGATCAACCTTTACCAGAAGAGGTAAAATTGGTATTTTATCGGGTTACGCAAGAAGCACTCAATAATATTATTAAATACGCCCAATCTACCCAAGTAGATGTCACTTTTCAAGGTAATTCAGAGTATATAAAATTATCTATTTTTGATAATGGCTGTGGGTTTGATGTTAAAGATACATCATCGGGTCATTTAGGCATAGAAATTATGAGAGAACGGGCTGAGTCTATTGGTGCTAATTTCCAGTTGGAAAGTTCTCCAGGAAAAGGTACAAAGATTGTATTAATTTTGGTTAATAAATAATGGGTAATTAAAAGAATTTAGAATGCAGAATTTAGAATGGGAGCATCCCAATTTTGAAAAAATAACCGCAGCAACAAAATAATAACAAAATAATAAAAATACTATAAATACTGACAGTAAGACGATAATCTATTAAACATATTCGGTAAATTAGAGACGTTCCATGGAAAGTCTCTACAGGGGTTTGAGATCAACTTATATTTAATTTTCACCAGATACGGCAGATTGCAGATCAATGAGGTACAGAATCAAAATTGAAACCTATATACAAAGCCAGTTTTACTTCTGTACGGGCGAACGGCCGTTCGCCTGACTCCTGATAGCGTGGCGTAAGCCATATTCTGTTGTATCTATTCAAAACGTTTTTTAATACTTAGGGTGTCAAAATGGAAACAGATCAATTAATCAAACCTATTCGAGTCATCACTGTTGATGATCACGAAATCCTCAGAGGTGGAATTAAATTTTCTTTACTAGCCTTTGATGATATTGAATTAGTTGGTGAAGCACGTAATGGTAAAGAAGCAATACATCTGTGTGCAGAGTTACAGCCAGATGTGGTATTGATGGATTTGATGATGCCGGAAATGAATGGAGTCCAAACAACAACAGTTATTAAAAATAAATATCCCAAAGTTCAAGTTTTAGTGTTGACAAGTTTTGTAGAAACAGATTTATTATATGAAGTAATGGAAGCTGGAGCGATTGGTTATTTGCTCAAAGGTGCGTCAATTGATGAATTAGCAGAAACTGTGCGATGTGCTGCTGGTGGTTTGTGTACAGTATCATCAGATGCTCTTCAATCATTATTTAAACAACCTCAATGTTTATCTCAACCTGCCTACAAACTGACTGAACGACAGGAAGAAGTGTTCGCATTATTGAGTTTAGGTTTAACTAATGAAGCGATCGCCCAAAAGTTAAAAATAAGTCCTTCTACTATTAGACATCATGTGACACAGATATTGCATAAATTAGGGGTAGAAAACCGGACTGAGGCTGCAACCACAGGAGTGAGACTTGGATCTGTAGCTACTAAAAATATAGTCAAATATTTCTAGCTTGGTAAGGTTTACACCTGTCTAGGCTAACTACAAGTTTCTCTACTGAGTTGCTATCGAAGATAGAGTCTCCAACTGCTTTTGATCAATTTCTCTAAATCTGATGTCAATGTGTTTAATTTAGATGTCGCCTAACTAGGGGTTGCTTAGACACACAAGCGGGCAAAATGCCCGCCCGACAAGATTTTTACAGGATATGATCTGATTTGTTTGAGGTGATATTATGTTCCTGGACGAGAACGCAGATGCTCAGGTATATGATAGCGATCGCCTAATATTTCTAACAAAGGGCCATTAACGTCAAATTTCACCCTACTGACCGATGCCACTAGAATATTGATCCGATGGCGATAACATCCCAAATCAATCCCTAGTAGACTACAAAGTATAATCCGAATTGTAGCTTTATGGGCAACTACTAAAACATTTCCTTCTGGGTGTTTGTCTATAATTTCAGTAATTACAGGCATAGAACGGTTAGCAATTTCTACCGCAGTTTCTCCACCTAGCGGTGCATTCCAAGCAGGTTCTGCCAACCAGTTGAGATAGTTTTCTGAGTAATTTTCCTGAACAAAGGACTTACTTTTGGTTTCCCATTCACCATAACTACCTTCTCTAAGTCCTGCTCTTGCCTGCATTTCCATACCAATTGCATCACAAAATGGTTTGGCGGTGGCAATGGTACGTTTCATGGGACTAACATAAACAGCTTCCCAGGGCAATTTTTGATAAACCTCGGCAAAACTGGAAGCCATCTCCATTCCTGCGTCTGTTAAATCTGCATTAGTTTCACCGCAGAAATTACCACTTTGACTAAAAGTAGTTTCACCATGTCGCAGTAAATATAAATTGAGTGCCATAATTTGTATTGCGATGGGGTTGCAAGGGTTTGTGCAGAAACAAAATACCATCAATCTGGCCATTGAGATGTCAAACTAGGACAAAATCATTAACTAAAAAAAAGTAGCGTTGCTGATTGAGAGTATGATTTTATTTCACGCAGAGTCGCAGAGTCGCAGAGACTAAGAGTTTCATTTTTTTGATTTTTCAATTTCATACTTCAATTAAGCAACGCCAAAAAAAGTTAATCAATCACCCAGGTATAACAAATTTCTCACTACCTGCTAAACCAAAAGCAGCGTGAATAACTTGTAAAGCCTTTACACCTTCACTTTCTGCCACCACGCAACTAACTTTAATTTCCGAAGTGGTAATCATTTGGATGTTAATTTGATTTTGGGCTAAAGCATTAAACATTTTTGCCGCAATACCTGGTTGTCCTACCATCCCAGAACCAACTATACTGACCTTAGCGATCGCCCGATCCAAAATTACCTCACCCCATCCCAACTGATCCGCAATTTGGGAAAGTTCCTCTAAGGCTTTTTCCGCATCCATTCTCGTGACAGTAAAGGCAATATCCCGACGTGCTACACCATCAATCAAACGACAACGCTGAGATTGAATAATCATATCTACACTGATATTATATTCAGCCAATAACCCAAATAACTTTGCTGACATCCCTGGTTGATCGGGAACTTGACGAATAGCTAACCGCGCTTGGTTCATATCTAAAGCCACACCACGCACAGCGGGAGATTGAGAATTTGGAGAACTCAGAACAGCAGGGGAAGCAATGATTTCAAAAGCCTGACAAAGAGCAGCAATAGCGCGATCGCAATCATCTTTATCTACTAAACAACTTACCTTCACTTCACTGGTGGAAATCATTTGAATATTCACCCCAGCTTCCGCTAAAGTTGCAAACATCTTTGCTGCTACTCCAGGACGACCGATCATACCCGCCCCAGCAATACTCACCTTTGCCGTGTCATTTTCTACTAAAACTTCCGCCTCATCGGAATTAGGCTGATTTCGTAAAGCCGGGGCGATCGCCAATGCCACAGCCTCAGCCCGGTTTAATATAGAAGTATTCACAGTAAAAGCAATATCATTACTATTACCTTCGTGAATTGACTGAATAATTAGATCAACATCCACATTTTGCTCAGAAATCTCCCCAAATAACCGCGCCGCTACCCCTGGTTTGTCGGGTACACGTAGCAAAGACAACTTAGCCTGATTTATATCAAATTCCACCGCATCCACAGGCCGTGCCAATTCTAAATTCACCAACTCACGTTCTTGCACCTTGGGAGAAGTTACCCAAGTCCCCGGTTGATCAGTCCAACTAGAACGTACAACCAAAGGTACACCATAATTTCTAGCAATTTCCACCGCCCTGGGATGTAATACCTTTGCCCCTAAACTAGCCAACTCCAGCATTTCATTACAGGTAATTTCCGTCATCAGTTGAGCTTCTGGCACAAGACGAGGATCTGTAGTTAAAATCCCTGGCACATCGGTATAAATTTCACAAAAATCAGCCCCCAACGCCGCAGCTAAAGCCACCGCTGAAGTATCAGAACCACCACGCCCCAAAGTAGTAATTTCTATTTCTGTAGTGTTAGAAATACCTTGAAAACCAGCGACAACAACCACCTTACCCTGGTTAATTTGCCCCATCAACCGTTCTGTAGAAATATGTAAAATTCTGGCGCGGGTGTGTTCAGCCTCAGTCACAATTCCCACCTGAGCGCCAGTCATAGAAATAGCAGGTTGACCGATTTCCTGCAAAGCCATACTTAGCAAAGCAATGGTGACTTGCTCCCCCGTAGAAAGCAACATATCCATTTCCCGACGGTTAGGACTTTTAGAAATATCATTAGCTAATTTAACCAGTCCATCAGTAGTTTTCCCCATTGCCGAAACCACGACAACAACAGAATTTCCTGCTTGTACAGTTTTGCAAACCCGCTGTGCTACAGCTTGAATTCGTTCCACCGAACCAACAGATGTACCACCGTATTTCTGAACAATTAGCGCCATAACAGTAAATGCTTAAATATTCAAACTTTGTAGGTTATTGTCAATGCCTCCGTCGGGAAGCCTTGCAACTTTACCATTAATTTAGATTACTAAAATATTCAGAATCAGTGAACTATAAATTAAGATTTATTTTTTGATCAGCAAAATTTTCTGAACAACTTCTGAACAAATGCTTTAACAAGATTTTAACTTATTATATTACTGATCTTAACCTATTAATACATAACTTGTAGTTATTCTATCTGTGGATAGGCAATATTTATAACTAATAGAAGCTGATCCGCTCAAACATGGCCACAATATTCATCTAAATTCCTAGTAGGTAGTCTAGTAATATGACACTGCTAGGTTTTTTATAACTTATCATCAAAGGCGGCGGGAAATCTACTCCTTTAAAGGATGGGAGGGATAGCTCCGGGTATTGGCTAGGGAAAAACCAACGCCCTATTCTGACTGTGACAATACCCGCGAAATCTCCCGTTGCCGTCTTTCAAGGAATGAGATTAAACACTATACCATTCTTTACGTATTTTTACTTAAAAAGTAAAGTTTAATGTATTCTTCAACATATATTAATTTTGAGTTAATCACTAAGTATCAATCTTATCAGAGACTAAAATTTCATCAAAAAAATATTCTCTAAATACGAGGTACTATGGCTTTTTCAACAATTTTGAATCGTTTAGTGACTACTTCCGTGGTGACAGCTGCTATTGCTTTGAGTCCTGCGTTAAGTAGTGTTGCCAAAGCTCAAACCATAAACGGTGCAGGTGCAAGTTTTCCCGCGCCTTTGTATGAACGTTATGCACGGGAAGTTAAGAAAAAACATCCTGAACTCAAAGTAAACTATCAAGCAATTGGTAGCGGTGGTGGTATTCGTCAAACTATTGCTGGAACTGTGGATTTTGGCGGTAGTGATGCAGCGATGACAGATGCGGATATAGCCAAAGTCAAAAGAGGTGTAATTTTAGTACCTACTGCCGGTGGTGCTGTTTCGGTGGTTCATAACGTTCCCGGTGTTAGCAACCTCAAATTATCTCGTACAACCTTACCAGCAATCTTTTCTGGACAAATCACCAAATGGAATGACCCGAAAATTATGACTGATAACCCAGGGGTAAATTTACCAAATTTACCCATTAGATTTGTAGTTCGTGCCGACAGTAGTGGTACAACCTTCATTTTTACTAATCATCTAAGCGCTATTAGCGGTTATTTTAAAGGCAGAATTGGTGCTAACACTGCACCTAAATGGACATTAAAAAATGTTCTTAAAGGCAAAGGTAATACAGGGGTAGCAGCTTTAGTATCTCGTACTTCCGGTTCTATTGGTTATGTTGAACAGAGTTATGCACAAAGAAATAACCTCAAATCAGCAGAACTACAAAACAAAAGTGGACAATTTGTTGCCCCTTCTTTAGCTAATGCCAATGCAGCTTTAGCAAGTGCAACTTTTCCAGATAACTATCGTGTATTTGTTAGTGATCCATCAGCAGGATATCCTATTGTTGGTTTAACTTGGATGATGGTTTATAAAAACTATCCTGATGCTGCCAAAGCTAATGCTGTCAAAAAATGGATTAACTGGGTTCTTAAAGATGGTCAACAATTTAATGATGACCTCAGTTACACAAAAATTCCCAGTAGTGTTGTCAATCGTGTACTAAATACAGTTAATAGCACCGTTAAGTAATTCCTCAAAGTTAAGGTAAAAATGATTTATCATTTCTCCTTAACCTATTCAGATTTTTCTCAAGCTCAAAATAGTTAGGGGTTTAGCAATGCTCATAAGTGTCAACTTAACGTAAAACCATAATCCGCCAGGGAATAAATTCCTGTCTAATAGCTCAAGTCATCTTTAGATGACTAAAAGAACTAGAAACTTTTTTTAATTGTTTAGTTTACTTTAGTAAACTTTAGCTATTAGCCCTGAAATTTATTTCTGGGCAGGTGTGGAAGTCAAACAAATAAGCCATCTATAGCCTAATTTGACACCAAATATCTGTTGGGGCTGGTAATGGGTAATTGTTAATTGGAAAAAGGCAATTATTAACCAAAAACTTATATCATAATTTATGAGCCAGACTTGATACTATTTCTCATGAAAAAACTTAATCTTTGTGCCTAATTATGACCAACTTTTTTGAACCTAATCACCGCAATGTATCACCAGGGATAAATACCAATGATGACATCGCAGACTTAACAGCTACAGGGGGTATGAATTTTCGATTTGATCAAGGATTTACATTCTTGGTTTATATGTTTGCTGCCACGACTGTAGCTCTATTATTTTTAATGACTTGGGTAATCTTTAAAGAAGCTCAACCAGCAGTTAAGGAGTTTGGCTGGGGGTTTTTGTGGAGTAAAAATTGGGATGTCAGTGAAAACAGCTTTGGTGCATTACCTTATATTTATGGAACTGTAGTTAGCAGCGCGATCGCAATTATATTAACTGTGCCGATAGGAATATCTGTAGCTCTAGTAACAAGTGAGGATTTCTTGCCACCCATAGTCAGAGATTCTATTGCTTTTGTAGTAGAATTAATTGCTGCTATTCCTAGTGTAATTATTGGACTCTGGGGAATTTTTATCTTTATTCCCATGATCGAACCCCTTCAAAATTGGTTAGGTAGCACTTTTAAATTTATTCCCTTATTTAACACAGAATATCCTGCTGCTAATAATATGTTAACCGCAGGAATTATTCTCTCAATTATGATTTTACCAACCATGGCTGCTATTTCCCGTGATGTTTTAATAGTTGTTCCTAAAGAATTACGCAGTGCATCTATGGCTTTAGGTGGTACTCGTTGGGAAACTATTTTTCGGGTTTTATTACCAGCAGGATTTTCAGGGATGGTGAGTGCGGCAATGTTAGCTCTAGGCCGCGCCCTGGGTGAAACAATGGCTGTAACAATGGTAATTGGTAACTATGCTCAAATTAGTGTATCTCTCCTTGATCCAGCTTATACGATTCCAGCAGTTTTAGCTAATGAATTCGCTGAAGCTACTCCAGGGTTACATATTGGAGCATTAAGTTATTTGGGTTTGATTTTGTTTGCCTTAACTTTAGCAGTGAATATCGGTGCAGTGCTATTAGTGCAATGGGTTGGTAAGAAAAACTCATAACTACAAACGTTGTTTTTAACTGATAATTAATTACCAATCTAAGACTCAAAATCTAAAATATAAAGTTGAATGACATGAGTGGATATATAAGTTCAGAAAAAGATGATTCTCTAGCACAAGAATTAGTGAGTCCTCTGACTGCTAAAAGGCGGTTGTTTGCTTATGGCATGAATGGATTATCATTAATCTTGAGTTTGTTGGCATTTTTTCCATTAGGATCTATTTTATGGGAAATTCTTTCACGAGGGATTTCTGGTTTGAGAACAGAGATGTTTTATCGTCCATTGATTGAAAATGGTTTTGCTAATGCTATCTTGGGTACTATTCTCATGGTTGGTATTGGGGCATTTTTAAGTATTCCCGTGGGGATAATGACAGGAATATTTTTGTCAGAATTTGGGAAAACAAATAAACTTACTCGAATTGTGCGTTTCTTGAATTCTATTCTCACAGGAGTACCTTCTATTGTCGTAGGGATGTTTGCCTATGGGGTAATTGTTTTATTGACTAAAAAATTTAGTGCCATCGCTGGTGGATTTGCTTTATCTGTGATTATGTTACCAGTAATTGCTTTGACAACTGAGGAAGCTTTAAAACTAATTCCCACCCATCAAAGATTAGCTTCTGCTGCTCTAGGTGGAACTAGATTTCAAACCACATTTCGCATTGTTACCAAAGCGGCAATACCAGGAATTACTACAGGAATTGCTTTAGCGATTGCCCGCGCATCTGGTGAAACAGCACCACTTATTTTCACAGCTTTATTTAGTCAAAATTGGTCAGATAATTTGATGAGTCCGACTGCCTCTTTACCTGTACTCATTTTTAATCTTTATAACAACCCTGACCCAGAAGTTAGTACGTTAGTTTGGACGACAGCGATAATATTATTGAGCTTGGTGTTGTTTTTTAGTCTAACTTCTCGATTATTAACTCGCAAAAGTAGGTTAAACTAAGAGTTAATTTTGAACTCATGAAATAGGCACAAATTACAATAATTGACTCTCTAAAAAACTCTTGCAATAGAACTTTTACCTTAGTCATCAAAACAATTCTTCGGACATCAATTATGAATAAATTAGTTCCAGCTATCAAAGTCAAAAACTTAAGTTTTTATTATGGCAACTACAAAGCAATTGAAGGTATATCATTAGATATCTATCAGAGCCAAGTCACAGCATTAATTGGCCCTAGTGGTTGTGGTAAATCTACTTTTATTAAAGCCTTAAATCGGATTAGTGAATTAGAGGGAGAAGTCAAAGTTGATGGCAGTGTCGAATTTTATGGTCAAAATATTTATGACTCCCGTGTAAATATTAATCGTCTCCGTCGGGAAATTGGCATGGTATTTCAAAAACCAAATCCTTTCCCTATGAGTATTTATGAAAATGTTGCCTATGGGGTGAGAATTGCTGGCAGATGTCCCAAGGTGCAATTAGATGAAATAGTTGAATCTGCTCTCAAAGGTGCAGCACTGTGGGATGAAGTCAAAGACAAAATTAATAAATCAGCATTAGGTTTATCTGGTGGACAACAACAACGTTTATGTATAGCTAGGGCTTTAGCAGTGAAACCAAAAGTGTTACTTATGGATGAACCTTGTTCCGCACTTGATCCTATTGCTACTCTAAAAGTTGAAGAACTCATCCACAGTTTACGATCTGAATTAACAATCACTATTGTTACTCACAATATGCAGCAAGCCACCCGTGTCTCTGATTTTACTGCGTTTTTTAGCACAGATGAAAGTCGGATTGGACAAATGGTAGAATTTGGGGCAACAGGTCAAATCTTTCGTAATCCTCTAGATGATCGTACCCGTGATTATGTTTCTGGGCGTTTTGGTTAATCTTGGTTAATATAATCTTGGATTTTGAATTTTAAATATCAAACTTTCAGTTAAGCGACATGACACCCCAAGGTTTAAAATTAGCTGTTATCAGTCAGTTCACTAAAAACAGCCAAAATTACTATGACTCATTCTACAGATATTGCTACCTTAGCCCGTTGGATGGCAGCGGACTTTAGCAATCAAGCCCAAGCCTTTGAAAATCCGCCTCTTTTTGCTCACATTCGTGTATGTATGCGCCCTCTCCCCTATTCCTTACTATCAGGGGTGAGTTTGTTTGTAGAACAGGCCTATGACTACGATATCAAAGATCCTTATCGCTTACGGGTGTTGAAATTAGGGCTAGAAAGCGAGAAAATTGTCATTGAAAACTACACCGTGAAAGAAGAAAAAGACTTTTATGGTGCATCCCGTGATTTAGATAAGTTACAGAATTTAACAAGCGATCGCCTGGAAAAACTCTCCGGTTGTAACATGATCGTTGAATGGACAGGTAACTGCTTTAGAGGTTACGTCGAACCCGGTAAAGGTTGTATTGTTGTCCGCAAAGGTAACAGAACCTATCTAGATAGCGAATTTGAAATTGATGGTGAAAAATTCATCAGCTGGGATAGGGGAAGAGACCCAGACACAGATGAGCATCTTTGGGGTTCTCTGGGTGGTCCATTTCAGTTTGTCCG
Source organism: Okeanomitos corallinicola TIOX110 (assembly GCF_038050375.1). Classification (NCBI taxonomy): domain Bacteria; kingdom Bacillati; phylum Cyanobacteriota; class Cyanophyceae; order Nostocales; family Aphanizomenonaceae; genus Okeanomitos; species Okeanomitos corallinicola. The sequence continues at coordinate 3,113,989 of NZ_CP150886.1, forward strand.
CTGGGGTAACTTTGCCGATGAGGTGAAATTATCCTGAATAGGTGACAGGTAATAATTATTTCCCAATCCCTAATATCCAATACCCAAGGAAAAAAATTTTCTAAACCGTGTGCAATTCAGGAAAAAAGGTGATAATATAAGTAATTGTGAGCGCGGCGACATAGCCAAGTGGTAAGGCAGAGGTCTGCAAAACCTTTATCCCCCGGTTCAAATCCGGGTGTCGCCTTTCAAGTGAACAGAATTTTTAGCTGCATCAAACCTGAAAATTTTAATCCAAGCGATTATAACTAACGTGATTTACGTTTAATTTAGTAATGTGGCAAGAAGTTATTTCTCCTTTTGTGATGGTAGAATTATTACCTCTAAAAACAGAAAAGGAAAATTTAGGCATAACTTTAAGGGAAGTTAATCAACCGCCTACAAAATGGAAAGTCTATGAAAGAATTGTCAGAGTGCCTGACTATATTATTTGTAATTAAAGGGAACAGGGAAGAGAGAAATATTAATTCTGACTCCCGATCCTGATTCCTCATACCTGAATTAAACAGCTTTCAAGATTTCATCGTCCAGAGAAAAATCTATTCCTGTTTTATCTTTTCCACTAGCTAAATAATCATTATTTAAAGAGTCTTGTAAACCAGAAATTAAATCATATTCTGGTTGCCAATTTAATTCTGTCATGGCTTTATTTACTGATGCAAAAAAGTGTTGTACTCGCATGGGAAAAGCTTTACGTTTACCAAAATCAAACTTTTTAGGATCGTAATGGACTATTTTAAGATCATTCGCAGATTTACCAGCAGCTACAGCACAAGCACGAGCTAAACCATCGAAAGTGACATAGCGATCGCCTGAAACATTATAAATCTGACCAATGGCTTTTTCGTTACCAATTACCTGCAACATTGCCTGTGCTAAATCTTTGACATGACCTAGTTGTGTAATGTGCATTCCATTACCAGGAATAGGTACAGGGCGATCGCGTACTATTCGATCAAAAAACCAGCTTTCTAAAGGATTATAATTCTGAGGGCCATAAATATAAGTTGGACGAATGGAAGTAAAAGGAATACCTAACTTTTGTAAGTAAGCTTCCGTTTCATGCTTACCTTTGTGACGACTTTTCGGGTCAACAGTATCACCTTCAATATGAGGCATTTGATCAGATTTGAGGTAAACTCCCGCAGAACTCATATAAACAAAATGTTTGACCCTACCGTGGAAAATTTCCGCCAAGGGTTGAGTATCAGCAAGTTCACGGCCATTATTATCAAAAACGACATCAAAACTTTGCTGTGATAATTTCTCTTTTAGCTGATTTGAGTCAGTGCGATCGCCTATAATTTGTCCTACACCATCAGGTGCTGGATGATTACCACGATTAAACAAAACTACCTCATGGCCAGCCTTTACCAACAACTCAGTTAAGTAGACACCAATGAACCGAGTTCCACCAATAACCAGAATACGCATAAAATCCCAAATCCTCATTAACTTAGGTGTAAAATCACCCTTACTTTGAGATTATCAGAGAGAATGGGTAATTTAATTAATTGGTAATTAGTAATTGGGTTATTAACCCACCCCCCTCTCCCACTCTCCCAATGCCCATTAAATTATGTCTTCAAAATACGCTTTAGTTCACGAGTGGCTGACACCAAAAGCCACAGGTGGTTCAGAACTTGTTGTTAGAGAAATTCTCAATCATGTAGATGCTGATTTATATGCCTTAATTGATTTTGAATCCACCAACCCAGAAAGTTATCTTTATCAGCGTCAAATTGGTAAAACCTTCCTCCAAAACTTACCATTTGTCCATCAAGGTGTGCAGAAATATTTACCTTTGTTGCCATTAGCAATAGAACAATTAGACCTGCGACAATACGAAGTAATTCTCTCATCATCCCACGCTGTCGCCAAAGGCATCCTCTCAACCCCTGATCAGCTACATATCTGTTATTGTCACAGTCCCATGCGCTATGCTTGGGATTTAACATTTGATTATTTAAACCACAGCAAACTAGGAAAAGGTGCAATTGGATGGTTAACAAAATACCTATTGCATAGCTTACGCCAATGGGATGTGATCAGCGCGAACCGAGTTGATTACTTCATTGCCAACTCCCAGCATACAGCCGGCAGGATTTGGCGTTGCTACCGCAGAGAAGCCGAAGTCATTTATCCACCAGTAGATACCGAAAAATTTACGTTTTGTGCTGAAAAAGAAGACTTTTATCTGATCGTTTCCCGATTAGTAAGCTATAAACAAGTATCCTTGATTGTTCAGGCCTTTAATCAGCTAAAAAAACCATTAGTGGTGATTGGTACAGGGCCAGAAATGAAAAAACTGCAAGCGATCGCAAATCCTCACATTCAATTACTAGGATGGCAACCAGAGGAGGTAGTAAAATCTTACATGGCCCGTGCTAAAGCCTTTGTGTACGCAGCTTGCGAAGATTTTGGTATTGCCTTAGTAGAAGCCCAAGCCTGTGGCACTCCAGTGATTGCTTACGGTGCTGGTGGCGCTTTAGAAACAGTCAGCGATATTTGCGCTTGTGTAGATACAGCAACAGGTATATTCTTTAAAGAACAAACCGTAGCAGCTTTAGTGGAGGCCGTAGAAAAATTTGAAGTCCAGCAGCATTTTTTCAAGTACGAGTATATAAAAATGCACGCAAATCAATTCTCTAGAGAAGTTTTTGCGGATCGGTATTTGAATTTCTTGAATCAGTGTCAAGAAAAAAGACCTTACCTGAAGTAACAGTTAGGACAATTTTGTTTATTTTCTGATCTGTTAGCAATTTTTCCCTAGAATTACTGCTTTTTAGCTTTAAGATCGGGACTATGTGTGGTGTGGATTATTAAGGAGTATAATGACTGCCCAGAGTTCAATCCTCTCCGGCAAGCGATACCCGCGTAAAGATGCTAGTGCTTCGACGCATACTTTAATGAAACGTGGTAAAAAAGCTAGATTGCCCAAGGTAAAACCAAGAGCTTTATCTTATCAGGGTTCAAACGGAGAATTTACTAAAAGACTGTTTGATATTGCCTTTTCATTATCAGTTTTGATCTTGTTTTTCCCCATCTATCTAATCTTGGCCTTACTAATTGCTGTTAGCTCAGAAGGCCCAATTTTTTATATTCAGGAAAGAGTAGGTAAGAACTATCGCCGTTTTAAATGTATTAAGTTCCGCACTATGGTGACAAATGCGGATGAAATACTCACTCAAATGATGGCAACATCTCCAGAGCTACGCCAAGAATTTACTAGCACTTTTAAACTCAAGCAAGACCCCAGAATTACTAAAATCGGTCACTTCCTCAGAATTACCAGCTTAGATGAATTTCCCCAATTCTGGAATGTTTTAAAAGGTGATATGAGTGTAGTTGGACCTCGTCCATTGGTAGCAGAAGAACTGACAAAATACGGTATTCACATTGATCGGGTATTAACCATTCGTCCGGGAATTACTGGATTATGGCAGGTTTCTGGGCGTAATGATATTCCTTATCCCCATCGAGTTCTCATAGACCTGCACTATGTCAAACTTAATAACTTTTGGCTAGATTTATGGATTATCTTGAAAACCATCAATGTGGTTATTATGCCCAAAAATAATGGGGCTTATTAACAAAGTTCACAAAGCAGAAGGCAGAAGGCAGAGGTATAAACCAATGCCCAATGCCCAATAGACTCCATTTAGAAAATTTTATTAAATCTTTAAAAAAACCTATAATCTACTAAATTTTAGTAAAGATTTAAAAATATAAAAAACTATAATAACAATTTTGACTGCAATTAGTGAGAAGATGTTCTATTAAAATAATTTTAATTTAGTATATTGAGTTACAGCTAGATACAGATGTCAACTAACCTTGATATGTTTATCATCAGGAGATTTTAGGAATGACCTGCTAATTTCAGCTAGTATTAGTTGTAAATTATAGAACATTAATTACAAGGGATAATTGGGCATGACAGCACAAAAACGCGCATTAATTACTGGTATTACCGGTCAAGATGGTTCTTATTTAAGTGAATTTTTACTAGAACAGGGTTATGAAGTTCACGGAATTATTCGTCGTACTTCCACCTTTAACACAGATCGCATTGATCATATTTATGAAGATCCTCACAAAGAGGGAGTAAAATTATTTTTGCACTATGGCGATCTGACAGATGGTACTACTTTACGCCGGATTTTAGAAGAAGTCCAACCTACAGAAATTTATAATTTAGGCGCTCAATCTCACGTGAGAGTTAGCTTTGATTCCCCAGAATATACTGTAGATGCGGTAGGAATGGGAACTCTGCGTTTATTAGAAGCTATCCGTGACTATCAACAACGCACAGGAATTCAAGTCCGTTTCTATCAAGCTGGTTCTTCGGAAATGTATGGTTTGGTACAAGCAGTTCCCCAAAGTGAAACTACTCCTTTTTATCCCCGCAGTCCTTATGCTTGTGCTAAAGTTTACGCCCATTGGCAAACGGTAAATTACCGAGAATCTTATAATTTGTTTGCTTGTAATGGGATTTTATTTAACCATGAGTCTCCCCGTCGTGGTGAAACTTTTGTTACCAGGAAAATTACTAGAGCAGTGGCTCGGATTGTGGCTGGTAAACAAAAAAACATCTATATGGGCAACTTAGATTCTAAACGGGATTGGGGTTACGCGAAGGATTACGTAAAAGCAATGTGGTTAATGCTGCAACAAGAACAACCAGATGATTATGTTGTTGCTACAGGTCAGACGCACTCAGTCCGAGAATTTTTAGAACTATCGTTTAGTTACGTCAACTTAAATTGGGAAGATTATGTAGAATTCGATGAAAGATATTTAAGACCTGCTGAAGTTGATTTATTAATTGGTGATCCTAGTAAAGCACAGCAAAAATTAGGTTGGAAACCCTCAGTAACTTTTAAAGAATTGGTAGCTTTAATGGTAGAAGCTGACTTACAGGCTTTAGGTCATACTTCTCCTAATGGTAATGGTTCACAACTACCTCAAGATATTGCTACTATCCGACAAGAACTAGGATCTCTCCACTTTTGATTTATACCACCAAGGATAAAACTTATGACTGCTTTAGAACTAAAAAATAAACGCATTCTTGTGACTGGTGGTGCAGGTTTTCTCGGCCGTCAAGTGATTGATCAATTGTGTCAAGCTGGCGCTGATCGTGAGAAGATTACAGTCACGCGATCGCATGATTGTGATTTACGAGTGTGGGAAAATTGCCAACGTGCAGCAGATCAACAGGACATTATCATTCACCTAGCTGCTCATGTCGGTGGTATTGGTCTGAACCGCGAAAAACCCGCCGAGTTGTTTTACGATAACTTGATGATGGGTACTCAGTTAATTCATGCGGCCTATCAGCAAGGTGTAGAAAAATTTGTTTGTGTGGGGACTATTTGCGCTTATCCTAAATTTACTCCAGTTCCCTTCAAGGAAGAAGACCTGTGGGCAGGTTATCCAGAGGAAACCAACGCACCCTATGGAATAGCAAAGAAAGCGTTGTTAGTACAATTAGAGTCTTACCGTCAACAGTACGGTTTTAATGGTGTTTATTTACTGCCTGTGAACCTATACGGACCAGAGGATAATTTTAATCCCAGCAGTTCTCATGTTATTCCTGCTTTAATTCGCAAAGTTCACGAAGCGCAGGTAAAAGGAGAAAAACGACTTCCTGCTTGGGGTGATGGTTCTCCTACCCGTGAATTTTTGTATTCTACGGATGCTGCACTGGGTATTGTTATGGCTACTCAGTCCTATAATGAATCTGACCCGATTAATTTGGGAACAGGTGAGGAAATCTCCATTAAAGATTTGATTACTCTGATTTGTGAGTTAATGGAGTTTGATGGGGAAATAGTTTGGGAAACCGATAAACCCAATGGACAACCAAGACGTTGTTTAGATACCCAAAAAGCCAAAGCAGCTTTTGGTTTTACTGCTCAAGTTGGTTTCCGTGAAGGGTTGAAAAATACTATTGACTGGTGGCGTAACAATGCCGAATAGTTAACAATGTAGGGGTTTAGCAGTGCTAAACCCTGATATGACTGAATTTTTAATTCCTCAAAATTGAACGTTGGAAAAATTTGATTCACAATTAAACAAAACTGAACTACGTCGCTATTTGTTACAAACTCGTCAATCTTTAACTGTGGAAGAGTGGAAACTAAAGAGCGATCGCATTGTTGCACAGTTACAAAGTTCGGTTATATTTAACCAAGCTACCACTGTTTTAGCTTATTTCAGTTTTCGTCAAGAACCTGATCTTAGTGTTTTGTTTTCTGACTCTCAACGTCGTTGGGGTTTTCCCCGTTGTCTGGGTAAGTCTTTATCTTGGCATTTTTGGAACTGTGATGATGAGTTGATAAGTGGGAAATATGGTATTACTGAACCTCACCCAGATGCACCGATGATACATCCTGGAGAAGTTGATTTAATTATTGTTCCCTGTGTAGGTTGCGATCGCCTCTTTTATCGTTTAGGTTATGGTGGTGGATATTATGACCGTTTATTGAGTTCTCCAGAATGGTCACAAATACCAACTATCGGTATTGTTTTTGATTTTGCTTATTTACCTCAATTACCTATTGAAAGTTGGGATAAGCCTTTAAAGTCGGTGGTGACGGAAATAGGAGTTATGGAATGAAGAAACGAACCGCAGAGGCGCAGAGAACGCAGAGGTAAGAGGTTTTGAGAGATTTTCTGTAGTTTCTGTCATTGATGATGAGTATATTTAATTGAGAAATTATTCTGAGAAAATATATGAAAATTGTTACTATTAATATTCTGTTTAAACTGGATGATTGGTTACAAAGACGGGATTTGTTGGTTGAGGGTTTAAAGGCGGAAAATCCTGATATCGTTGCTTTACAAGAAGTAAGTTTAGCAGAAGATACGGCCGCTTGGATTGCTGAACAATTAAATATTCCTTATGTTTATAAAGCTGTTCCTCAAGATGTAAATGATAGTGATTTACCTTTTGGGTTAGCTATTCTCAGTCGTTATCCAATTGAAAAAACTGCTGCTTTAAATTTAGAACATCAGGGAAGAATTGCCCAATATGCACAAATGAAAATAGATGATAGCAAATCAATTGTTATCTGTAATGGTCATTATTATTGGTATCCCGGTTCACATAAAAAACGCAATAAACAAATAAAATTGATGTTAGATTGGTTATCAGAATTTGATGAGAAAATGCCAATTATATCAGTGGGAGATTTTAATGGTACTCCTGAAACATCAGGAATTAAATTAATCAAAGAAAAATATCAATCAGCTTATGAAGTATATCATGGTACTGAACCAGAATATACTTGTCCCACACTTTTAGGTCAGGATAAACTTAGTTGGAGAACTAGATTAAAATATTTTTGGAGACGTTTAATTTTTGATAGAACATTGAAACCTTGGCAGGGAACTTTAGATTATATTTTTATTAATCAGAGTTTACAGGTCAAAGACTGTCGAGTAATTCTCAATCAACCAGCAGCAAATAATCGTTATCTTTATCCTTCTGATCATTTTGGGATTGTAGCAGATTTGGAGATTGCGAATTAATAGATAGGGAGTAAAAACTCCCCTTGATCAGAGGATTTTTTAAAAGTCTATGATGATGTATCCAATATTTTTAGATCCCCCTATATCCCCCTTAACAAGGGAGACTGTAACTCTAGTTCCCCCCTTAGTCAGGGGGGTTAGGGGGGATCTGCAAGTGTTTAAACCCACACTATAAAACTTTTGAAACAACCTCTAAGATACCTATGCCATATTTCCTAAATATCACAACTTAACTCATCGGCTTTTTGACTAAAACGGCGGTTTTCTCGATAATCTACCCGACAATCTATGACCGCAGGAACATCTTGCATTAAAGCTTCTTTAAGGACAGGAATTAAATCAGTTGCTGATTCAACTCGATAACCTTTTAATCCCATACTTTCCGCGAATTTGACAAAATCAGGATTACCAAAATGTACAAAAGATGAGTTACCTTTACCAAATTGATTTTCCTGTTTCCATTCAATTAAACCATAGCCACCATCATTAAAAATTAAGGTGACAAATGGTGTACCTACCCGCAAAGCTGTTTCTAATTCTTGAGAATTCATCATAAAACCACCGTCACCAGTTACGGCGACAACTTTACGATTTGGATGTACTAATTTAGCAGCTAAAGCCCCAGGAATGGCAATTCCCATAGCTGCAAAACCATTAGAAATAATGCAAGTATTGGGACTATGACAATGATAATGTCTAGCCATCCACATTTTATGTGCGCCAACATCAGAAATAACAATGTCATCGGGACCCATGACCTGACGCAAATCATAAATTAGTTTTTGGGGCTTAATGGGAAAGCCATCATCATTGGCATATTGTTCATAATCAGCGCGAATATTTGCCCGTAAACTAATGGAGTAAGGGTGAGGTTTCCCTTGTCTATCTGCCACCCTTAAAATTTCATTCACAGAATCAGAAATATCCCCTACTATTTCCACATTGGGAATATAACTACTATCAATTTCTGCGGAAGTTGCTGCAATATGAATAATGGGAATATCACCTTCTGGGTTCCATTTTTTCGGAGAAAATTCAATTAAATCATAACCAATGGCGATGACTAAATCGGTATTATCAAATCCACAGGTAATGAAATCTCGCTGTTGCAAACCCACAGACCATAAAGCCAAAGGATGAGTATAGGGAATCACACCTTTACCCATAAAAGTATTGACAACGGGGATGTTTAATTGGGTAGCAAATTGGGTGACTGCATCACTAGCTTGGGCGCGAATTGCCCCATTTCCAACTAAAATTATGGGGTTAACTGCTTGGGAAATAGCCGCAGCCGCAGCGCGAATACTAGCAAAAGAAGCATAGGTTTTTTCGCTATTATCCTTATGTAAAGGTTTACCTTCTACGGACATAGCGGCAATATTTTCTGGTAAGTCAATGTGAACAGCACCGGGTTTTTCTCGTTGCGATCTCTTGAAGGCTTTTCTGACAACTTCTGGTGTAATACTCGGTCTAACTATCTGTTTATTCCACTTAGTAACTGGGGCAAACATAGCCACCAAATCTAAATATTGATGGGACTCAATGTGCATTCTATCTGTTCCCACCTGTCCGGTAATTGCTACTAATGGCGCGCCATCTAAGTTAGCATCTGCTACACCTGTCATTAAATTAGTAGCACCTGGGCCAAGGGTAGAAAGACAAACCCCAGCTTTTCCTGTTAACCTGCCATAAACATCAGCCATAAATGCTGCACCCTGTTCATGGCGAGTGGTAATAAATTGAATGGATGAATTTTTTAATGCTTCTAAAACGTGTAAGTTTTCCTCACCAGGTAAACCAAAAACGTATTCTACACCCTCGTTTTCTAAACACTTTACTAACAATTCAGCAGTATTCATTTGATCTCCTTAAAATTAATAATTAAAAGTGAATCAGGAATAAGTAATTTGACCAATCACCAATCACTTAACCCAAACTGTTTTGATATTCACAAATTCATGAATACCTTGAATACTTAATTCTCGTCCATATCCAGAACGTTTAATTCCCCCAAAAGGTAAACGTGGATCTGATTTCACCATGCTATTAATAAATATTGCTCCCGCTTCAATTTCTTGAATGAGACGTTTTTTTTCTGATTCATTATTAGTCCAGGCACTTGCACCTAAACCAAAAGGTGTATCGTTAGCTAATTTTATCGCTGCATCAATGTTAGCAACTCTGAATAATAATGCCACTGGCCCAAAAAATTCTTCTTTAGCAATGGGATGATTTAAAGGAATATCTGTGATGATTGTCGGTGAATAAAAATTACCTGGCATATCAGCTAAAACCGATCCACCTGTAAGAATTTTTGCGCCATTTTCTCTGGCAATTTTAACTTGATGATCTAATTCTTGGCGAATGTCAGGAGTAGCTAGTGGACCGATATCTGTATCATCGGCAAAAGGATCTCCGACTTTTAAAGTTTGGAATTTTGCTAACAGCATTTTTTCAAATTGATCAGCTATGGTTTCGGCAATAATAAACCGTTTAGCTGCTATGCAAGATTGACCATTATTGATCATTCTCGCTGTGACTGCGGTAGATACTGCTAATTGTAAATCAGCACTTTCTAGAACAATAAAAGGATCACTACCTCCCAATTCTAAGACAGTTTTTTTAATTTGTTGACCAGATACAGCAGCTAAGGACGCACCTGCTGGTTCACTGCCGGTTAAAGTTGCGGCTTTTACCCGATCATCAGCCATTAAATTAGCTACTTTGGCTGCACCAATTAATAAGGTTTGAAAAGTCCCGTTGGGAAAACCTGCACGGCTGATAATATCTTCTATTGCTAAGGCACATTGGGGGACATTAGATGCGTGTTTGAGTAACCCCACATTGCCCGCCATTAGTGCTGGTGCTGCAAACCGAAAAACTTGCCAAAATGGAAAGTTCCAGGGCATAACGGCGAGAATTATCCCTAAAGGCTGATATTTTATAAAACTGTGACTAGCATCGGTTTTAACTGTAACATCGGCTAAAAAATCGGGGGCATTTTCAGCATAATAACGACAAACTAGGGCGCATTTTTCCACCTCTGCGATCGCAGATTTTAAGGTTTTACCCATTTCTAAAGTCATTATTTTGGCAAAATTTGCCTTTTCTTGTTCTAAAATATTAGCTGCTTGTTGTAACCATTGCGATCGCTGTTGAAAACTTGTTTGCCGATACTGTTCAAAAGCTTGCTGTGCTAATTCTAATTTAGTCGTAATTTCCCTATCTTCCAGAGGTGAAAAGGTTTTCACTGTTTCTCCGGTTGTAGGATTAATGGTAGCAATAGCCATTACCTGACCTCCCGTTAAAAAATAACTTCAGGTAGTTTCTTAATTTTATACAGATTTACCATAGCATCTGTAATCAGAATTTTAGCTCATGTTCGGTTGAAAATTTATCATATCTATTAAGGCTGGTAATTTTTTATATCCTTTATTTTTTTATGCTGAGTTACTTGGTGTTAAAAACAGACTAATTCACAACTGATAACTGACTAAGAAATCATTTGTGTGCGATAAATTTTAATCACTCTGTCAATACCTTTAAACCGATAATCTCCCATTTCCTGAATATGAGATTTATCTAACAGTATATTGTGAGTAGCTTCACTAATTACGCACTCACCAATAGGACAAATTTGCTCCATCCGCGCAGCTAAATTAATTGTTGGCCCCAAAGCAGTATAATCTAACCGTTGAGAACTACCTACATCACCAACTATAGCTTTACCGCTATTAATAGCAATACGTAATTGCAATGGTTCATCCCAACAATTACGAGCATTGAGAGATTGTAGACGAGAGAGCATTCCCTTAGCACTAGCGAGCGCCCGGTCTGCGTGACCAGGTTGTGGTTCAGGAGCGCCAAAAAAAGCCATAATGCAATCGCCAATATATTTATCTAAAGTGCCACCATAGGTAAACACTTCTTCTAACATTTCTTCAAATAAGTTATTTAATAATTCAGCAATTTCTGTAGGTTTTAGTCGTTCTGATAAAGCTGTAAAACCTACTAAATCAGCAAATAAAATACTAATTTCCCTTTCAATTGGCGGTAAGCGTCCATCAGAAATACCTGTAACTGCTATTAACTGTTGGACAACAGCTGGAGAATGGTAACGTTCCAAACGTTTACGAATTACTTCTTGATTTTTAAGTCTATCTACTAATAACCAACGTTGCACACTGGAGGCGACGAGATTAGCTAAAGTTGAAAAAAAACTTAGTTCATCTTCTTCATTATTGTCCCAGTAGGAAGAATAAAGATTAGCATCACCATAGAGAACACCAACTACTTTATTTTCATCCCATAAAGGTACAGCCATAGCACTAACAATACCTTTAAAAAGAATACTTTGCTCACTAGAAAAACGTTCATCAGAAAGGGTATCTGCACTTTGAATAGCTATTTTCTCAGTAAATACTTTTTGACAAATACTACGACTAATCCAATTTCCATCAGTGGGTAATTTATCTTGCCCAGAGGCATTTTTAATGGCAGAGTTAATTAGTTGCAAATTCCCAGATTCATCTACATCAATTAATAATGCCAAGCGCTCAATACCATCAATGTACCTAAATACTACTTGTTGCACCTGGGAAAAAATTTCTTCAATGGATGCGGCTGCACAAAGATTTTTAGCTATTTCTACTAGGTCTTTGAGGCGAGCAATAGTTTTTTCTTTGTTATTTTTACCGTTAATATTACTGGCATCTATCCATTGTTGTTGTAATTCCTGTACATTACGCAGAATTGTCACTGCATGACTATTTGTTTCTGAATTTCTTAAATATTTGGAATGTGCATTTTCTAAATCAGTTGTGAAATCTACTATCAAAGTGACATTACCTAGCAAGATAACGTCACCATCATACAGTTCTTGAGCGCAAGTAACAGTGGTTTGATTGACTTGAGTTCCATTTTTACTACCCATGTCCTCAATCGTCCACATCTCACTGCTGGTTCTGATAATACGGGCGTGTCTGCGGGAAATTCCGCTAAAAGGTAAAAACAAATCGCATTCTGGTAAACGACCGATAATAAATACATCTTGGGTCACTGAAATCTCTGTTTCAGTATTACCTTCTGTGAGGACTAGAGTAAGTTGAGTCATGAACGTAATACATCCATACTGAAAATTAGAAGTACAAGCAACAATTCTAACTGTTTACGACTTATAGGTCAGATCCTAAACATTCGTTTACTTAGTCATGCCTATAGAAATCTATGTAAATCTTCTGGGTAAGTGCTAAATTTAGTTTATACTTATAAAAAGTCTAGATGTAATAAAGGTTACAGTTATTGTAGCATTTTTAACTAAAAAGCCACAATACATAAACATTTTTATTATCTAATGGTTTAACTCATAACTAGCTGAGTATAAATCAAAGCTACACAATTCTCTATTCTCATTTAGTCATGCTATCAAGCTAATTTTCAACACTAACCTAGCTAAAATCATGGTTCTGATTTTAATTCTTGGGCAAATTATATTTCTAGGGGCAATACTAGGAGTAATATTTTTTATTATAGATAGAGTAATTGAGACTTTTAGAAAACCAAAATTCTCATTAAAAAGAAGACATAATTGGATGGGAATAAAACGGATATTTTTCAAAGCCAGAAACAATAACTTTTCTCAACCAGCTAAAATTAACTACAAACATCCCTTGGTAGCAGGATTATGGCATAAACTGCTAGTGCGAGTCCATTTTGATACCCTTTTAGCAGAACGATTAGTGAATCATTTAAAAATACGATATCCAGGTAAATCAGATCGTTGGTACATTGAGAAGGCAATTTATGATTTAGAACGTGATAGATATTAATTCTCACAAATATGAGTGTCAGATTTGGTATCTAAAAGTATTTGTGTAGGTAGCTAATTACAGCATTGATAATTCTTAATCTTCAGATTAAAATTGTTGATAGCTAGTTCACGAATATGGGTAATTTCTGATGCTCAATGATTTTTTCGTCAAATTTTCTCGGAAATTTAAAGTATATTTACTAGATATAATATTTGTATTTGCTAGTACCTTAGTTATTTTTATTGCTACACTGTCTCCGTTTAACTTCCATTTCTATAATAGTTTTAATATAACTAATTTTTGGGTTAGTTTTAATAATAGTAGTTCTTTTCAAGACCAGCTAAATAATGTTTTGTTATTTATGCCATTTGGCTTCTGTGGTGCTAATCTTTTACAAAAGCTAAGGATTAAACTAGGCTTACAAGTTATCATTTTATTACTCATAAGTTCAGGTTTATCATTTACAGTAGAAAGTTTACAAGTATTTCTTCCTTCTCGCAGTCCTACCCCAGCAGATATTGTTAATAATACTTTAGGAGGATGTTTAGGCTTATTAAGTTTTTATATCTGGAATTATCAATTTTTAAATAATAGTGTTTCTCAATTTAAATCTAGGAGTTCAAAATTATCTAATCAACATATTACATTATTTATTCTGTCCTATGTATCTTTGACATTAATAATTTCTATTTTCTGGCAAAGTACCACTAATTTAAGTAATTGGAACTTAAACTTTCCCCTCTTGCTTGGGAATGAAGCTGTTGGTAACAGACCTTGGCGGGGATATATATCTAATATTTATATCACTGATCAGGCAATATCTACCTATGAAGCTAGAGCAGCTTTATCTAATGATAATTACTTTTCGAGTTTGGGATCTACTTTAGTAGCTAATTATCAGTTAAATGGTAGTTGTTGTTATCAAGATCAAGCAGGAAATTTACCAAAGTTAATCTGGCAGGGAAAACCCCAGATTATTAATAAAGGTCAAGGCGTTTTTATTAGTTCTAATCAATGGCTAAAAACTGGAGTATCTGTAAAACAACTGAGTCAAAGAATCAGTGAGAAATCAGAATTTACTATCAGTACCACTCTTGCAACTGATAATATTCAACAAACTGGCCCAGCTAGAATTATATCAATTTCTGGTGATGTTTTACAGCGTAATTTGACTATTTCACAACATAAAAGTTCTCTAGAATTAAGGCTAAGAACACCCTTAACAGGAGAGAATGGCGCAGATTTACAAATAAAAATACCAGGTGTTTTTACAGATACAAAATTCCATCAAATTATTATCACCTATGCTAGAGGTACTTTTCAAATTTATATAGATAACTTAGAACGTTTTTATTCATTAAATTTACTGGCATTAATCCCCTTTTATCAAAAACTATTTTACTATGCAATCACTTTTATTCCTTTAGGTACTGGTTTAGCTATACTCAATTTATTTACTCAAAATCGGGTAAGATTTTCTAGAATATTTATTCCCATTGGCATTTTATTACCTTCTACTTTTTTGGAGATGATATTGATGAAAGAAAGTAATAAAAGTCTAAGTTGGACTAGCCTATTTATGGGTATATTCTTCACAGCAGTGACAATGTTAATCTTTATGATTAGAGGTAGATATTTAAATTCTAGAAGTTAATTAATAAATATTTTCAAGATCAAATATCTAGCAATTAGTTAAATTCCCCTATCTCTTTTCAGGTCGAAAATAACTTTTTCTAGATACCAAAACTCAGTTTTACCAGGGTTTAGTTGTTTTTGTCGAGAAACTAATCTGTTAGCAACTTCTCTGTTACCTCCTAACATAATCAATAGTTCTCTTTGTAATTGTTTATTTTTGTGCTTGTTTTCAGGTTTAGGATACTTAATGTCTTTTAGGTTGGGTAAAGGATCTCCTCGTTTTGTTTCGGTTTTAGGTATTGACTCAGGTTGAGTTTTTGGTCTTTCAGATTGGGTTTTTGTTGGTTGAGTTTGTGGTTGAGATTCACCTTTTAATTCATTAATAAGTTGCTTCAAGCACCAAGTTTCTGTTTTACGAGGATATTGTTTGCGCTTTTTTTTTAACAACTCGTCAGCAACTTTGTAATTACCTGTGACATGAACTAACTCATTGTGAAGTTGTTGATTTTCTAGTTCAATTTCTTTCTCTGTTCTTGAAAATTGAGGAATAGGTTGACGATGAATTTGTGGTTTTATTGTGGAAGGCGCTTTCTGGGGTGTGTTGCTTTTTTCCAGTGCTTTCAATTGCAGTTCCAGAATCTTTCTTTGGAGTCTCGAATATTGAAACCAGTGGATACTCCAAAGTAGTGAAAATATGGATACTATGAGTCCTATAACTATTTGTAATATTATGAGGATTTCCATAATGGAGTATAAAAATAGTTTTCTTAATCCAGTATGCCTCACATATGAGCTAAATGTATGACTTTTAACAATTTAGCACTATTCAAGCAAGCCCTGAAATGTTTATATATTAATACGGTGGAATTTCCAAAGGAATATTACCTAAAAGTCCTTTACGAAAATCTGTGACTAATGTTCTAGCTGTTCTTTCTATATCTCCTTTATAACGATGTTCTGCTAAAATGTGTAAATAAGTTTCACCTGTGTGAATGATAGAATCAACTTCGTAACGGGAAAATAATGGGTTTGCTGGTAATAAATGTGGATGGCTTTCTAACAGTCCGTTGATAATATCTATAAAAGCCGCAGCTACTAATTGATTATCATAGGATGCTTCGCCAATATCATCACAAATTGCTAATTTGACGGCGGCATTTTGATCTTCTAATCTGGAAGGAATTACCCCAGGTGCATCTAATAATTCTAATTGTTCAGAAATTCTCACCCATCGCAATTGACGAGTTACACCAGGACGCGCTGCACTTTCTACTACTCGTTTGCCTAATAAGCGGTTAATTAATGCGGATTTGCCGACGTTAGGAAAACCAATGACAACTGCACGCACGGGACGGGGTAACATTCCTCTGTCTTTTCGGCGTTGGTTTAGTTCTACTCCTGCGGCCTGTGCTGCTTTGGCGATCGCCGGTATACCTTGACCATGTTGGGCATTGGTAAAATAAGCTACTTGATCTTGGTCTTTAAACCATTCTATCCATAGCGATCGCAATTGGGACGAAATCATATCCAAGCGGTTAATTACCAATACTTTGGGTTTACTTCCCACCCATTCGTTTGTTTGTGGATGGTTTGTAGCTAAGGGAATCCGTGCATCTCTAACTTCCAAGATCACATCTACCCTTTTTAGCTGTTCTTTGAGATTTTTTTCAGCTTTGGCAATGTGTCCGGGATACCATTGAATGACGTTTAATTTGTAGTTTTGATTTATGGACATTGGTAATTGGTAATTAATGACTTTGATGTAAAATTAAGCGGTTGCCATCAGGATCATAAGCATAAATTTCTCGACCGTGGGAAGCTGTGGAAATTTCACCTGGGGGTGGATATCCTAAATTTTGCAAATGAGCGATCGCATCTTCTAAATCATTTACTTCTAAACATAAACTCAACGGACTTTTACTATTTATGGTAAATTCTAATTCGTTATTTTGTTTAGGTTTAAAAATACCTAAACTCAAATCAGAAATTTTAAATTCAGCATAAACATTAGGAATCAATTTTTTCGGTTCTTGTTTTAATAACTGAACATAGAAATTCACCAAATTATCAAAATTCACCGTGGCAATTGTGACTAAAGCACTATTATACTGCATATATAGACATCTTGATTTTTTATCCTGATTTCTCCTAGTTTAAAAATTTCTCTACACATCTGACAAACATTTCTACACCCATCACTAAAGCTGTTTCATCAAAATCAAACTTGGGGTGATGATGAGGATAATTTAATTTTTTCTCGGCATTAGCAGAACCTAAAAAGAAATAACAACCAGGAACTTCTTGTAGGAAAAATGACATATCTTCCCCACCCATTGTTTGACATTCTGGAACTACCCCCACAGGTGTTTCTATCACTTCTTCAGCCACAGAACGAACTAATTCTGCAATGTTGACATCATTAATAACAGGGGGATACAAATTAATATAATTTAAGTCAAAGGTAGCACCGTGAATTTGACAAATACCGCTAATAATCTCCTTAATTCTCTTTTCAAAAAAACCTTGTAAGTCAGGATGAAAATATCTGACAGTTCCACCCATTCTCGCCGTATCTGCAATCACATTAACCGCTGTACCTGCGTGTAGTTCACCTATTGTCACCACTGCTGAATCAATGGGATTGACGTTTCTTGATACTATGGTTTGTAAGGTATTAACAATTTGAGCAGCGACAATAACAGAATCTATGGTTTGTTGGGGTATCGCTCCATGTCCGCCTTTACCAAAAATATTACAATGAAACAGTTCTACTGCCGCCATTAATGCACCTGCACGAACTCCCATTGTTCCTAAAGGTAGATTATTCCACAGGTGTAAACCTATAATGGCATCAACATCAGGGTTTTTGAGTACCCCCGCTGCTATCATCGGTTTTGCACCACCAGGACTTTCTTCTGCGGGTTGGAAGATAATTTTTACAGTTCCAGTAAAATCTTGACGATGGTGATGGAGATAATATGCTGTACCCAGAGCGATCGCTGTATGTCCATCATGTCCACAAGCGTGCATGACTCCATCATGTTGGGAACAATAGGAAACCTGGTTTTCTTCCTGTATTGGTAAAGCATCCATATCAGCACGAATTGCTAACACTTTACCATGTTCAGATTTTTCACCTTTGATAATAGCAACTATCCCAGTTTCTGCTATTCCTGTTTGATGTTCTATTCCCCAACTTTGTAATTTTTGAGTAATATATTCAGCAGTCAGTTTTTCTTGAAAACCTAATTCGGGTTTTTGATGGATATGTCTTCTCCATTCGATGATTTGCGGTTGCAAAGCACGAATTTCTAACCGCACGTTAGCCAGATTTTCAGTAGATGAATTTGGGATAGTAGAAATCATAATTAGTGATTGGTGATGGGGTTATTAATGTTTTTCTATTTCCTATTACAATAATCTTTCCCAGTCTAAATTAGATCCAACTTCTGCTAGTTGTTCTAAGTTAGTAGATTCTTTCAAATAGGGTAAACAACCTAAAATGGGGATGTGGGTAAATGATTCAATTAAACCTGATGGGGTTAAATCTGTGATTTCTTCCTCCGTTAAAGGTTGTGTACAATTCAAAATTATTCCCCTCAGATTGATCTTTGCTTGTCTTGCTAATGCTACATTAGCTACAGCTTGAGCGATCGCACCCAATCTTACAGGTACAACTAAAATAGTAGCTAACCTCCATTCTCCCGCTAAATCAGCTACCGTCAATTCATCGGTAATTGGTGAACCTAAACCGCCTAAAGATTCTACCAATAAAAGATCCTTGCGTTTTTGCAACTTTAACAAAGTTTGCCACACCAAGCCTAAATCTATACTCCGATTTTCCTTCGCAGCAGCAATTGGTGGAGCTAAAGGCGCTTGAAAATATAATGGATTTAGTTCCTCCGCAGACTGTTCCAGTGTAAAAAGTTTCTGGTACAATTCCCTGTCACCTTCCCCAGATTGAATCGGTTTCATAATTCCCAAACTGCTTTGGGTGCGGTATTTCAGCCAATAGGCAGCTAGGACTGTAGTCACAAAAGTTTTACCAGCCCCGGTATCAGTTCCTGCAATTAGTAGTGTATTTGACAATTTGCTTACGAATAATTACTAGCTTTTAAGAAAACTTGCCCAGCAAAAAGCTCAAGCTATATTCTAATTTAGCGTTAATTACTAGGAGAAGTTTCCGGTATTGCTGGATTTTCCGGTGTGGGATTATTTTCTGATGAGTCTGTAGTCGGTGTTTCTGTAGGTGTGGGGGTTTCTATAGGTGTGGGGGTTTCTATAGGTGTGGGTGTTTCCGTAGGTGTGGGTGTTTCCGTGGGTGTAGGTTGAATAATATTTTCTAAAGCCACATTTAAACTATAATCACTTTCAGCAACTCCTTCTGATAGATTTAACTGAATAATGTACGTGCCGCTGCTTGGCAATGAACCTCTATAATAAAGTACACGCTCAGAATCACTGTTGATAGATTCACCATCAACAGTTAACACAGTTAGCAAAACACCACTACTTCTATTCACAGATACTACTAACTTTTGTCCAGCATCAGCACTAAAACTATATTGAACTGTTTCCCCAGCTTTCAGAGTCGCGTCTACAGTAGCTGTGTTATATGCACCTAATGGTAAACGCTTTTTATAAATAACAGGTTCAACCACATCAGTTGGTTCTGGTGTTGGGGTATCGGTTAAATCTGGTGTTGGGGTGGATGTACCACCGGGAACAACTGGAGAGGGAAAACTTTGGGGTGTCGTAGGTTGTTCTTGTGATGTTTGTGATTGATTACGGAAGGAATTAACCACAGCCCAAGAACTAAAACCAGCTAAAATTACCACAGCAGCACCAATCGCACCAATAGCCAAAGGACTATCTAAAATCGAAGTATTATCTTGAGGTGGAATTACAGGATTAGGCCTGTTGGGGTTGACTGGTAAAGGATCAGGACGGCCACCAACAGCTACAGTGGGGATGTAGGAGATATGTGGCTGGAGGGAAAGAGCGGGTTGATTTAAAGACCTCAAAGCTAAGGATACATCTTTCACACTTTGATAGCGATCGCCAGGGACATAACTTAACATCCGATTTAAAACTTCAGCAAATCTAGGATTCACTTCTACCCATTGTTGCCAATTCCAAGTTAAATCAGTTTCATTAAATAAATCTCCAGGTTCTTTTCCTGTCAGCAAAACAATAGCTGTAACTGCTAAAGCATACAAATCACTATTAGGATAAGCCTTCCCAGACTGCATTTGCTCACTAGGAGAATAACCCGGTTTACCCACAGTCGTCACTTGCTTTTGTTCGGGAATAGCCAGCCGAGTTGCTAATTCTTTAACCACACCAAAATCAATTAACACGGGTTTTTGGTCAACATCCCGTAAAATTAAATTATCCGGCGAGATATCCCGATGAATAATCCCTAATTTATGGATATGCTCCAAAACAGGCAGCAAAGAACCCATTAACTCTAAAACTTCTTGTTCTGAAAAAGCTTGATTAAGGGAACAGCGCTCATTTAAAAGTGTATGGTAAGTTTTACCAGCAACATAATCCTGTACTAAAAACAAACGTTGATCTTGGGAAAACTTCTCTCTAAACTTAGGGATTTGTGGATGATCAATTTGATATAAAGTCGCTGCTTCCCTTTCAAATAATTCCTGAGCCTTTTTACCACCATAAGCTCCTGCGTCTGTCAGCATTAACTCTTTAATAGCACAAAGTTCATTAAAACGCCGCTGATCCTCAGCCAGATAGGTTCTACCAAAACCACCCTGTCCGAGAATGTTAATGATGTGATAACGATTTTGTAAAACAGTACCAACTTTAATGGGTGGTTGCATAATCAATTGATGTAATAAGCAAGAGAGTCAGAAATTAATTCAAGGATAAACTCAATTATTGGTAATTGGTAGTTGAGTTATTAATTAGACGCTACTATCATAAAGTGGATATCTGCATTCTGATGGCTTAACTATTGGTGTTCTACCAACCCGTAGGTCAAAATTACTATTTTATACCTACTAAAACTGTCAACCTGCATCCATGATTTTTGAGCAGTCAAACTCAATACAAACCAAAAAATACAAAAATTCCGATTTTATTTGTGAATAAATTGATCTCAGTTATAAAAGAAACGGTAGAATAGGTAATCTACCATACCAAATGCTCAAACATTTGGCCTATTCACCCGATGCCCAAAAGCAAAACCCTGAGACTATTTACAAAAATAGACATCAGTAAAATCATCATGGGCTATTTCCCAGAAGAACCAGACAATTAATGAATGTAAATATATGGAGAAATATTGCAAATTTGTATAGAAGTTTCAACAAAACTTACAAATGTTTTGCCGAACTTATTTATGTCCGCTAAATCTGCTAAATCTCTGATGATATTATTACCATGAATGCACATCGAGGATCTGCTGTGCTAAGTTCTCCAACTTTAAAACTGCCAACAACCCCAACAGGATTGAATGAAAATCATCGTCTGCGGTTGTTTTCCGGTTCTGCTAATTTAGGATTATCGCAAGAAGTCGCTCGTTATCTGGGAATGGACTTAGGTCCAATGATTCGGAAAAGATTTGCGGATGGGGAATTATATGTTCAAATCCAAGAATCTATCCGGGGTTGTGATGTTTATTTAATTCAACCAACCTGTCAGCCAGTTAATGACCACTTGATGGAATTACTGATTATGATTGATGCCTGTCGTCGAGCTTCTGCACGACAGATTACAGCAGTGATTCCTTACTATGGTTATGCTCGCGCTGATCGCAAAACTGCCGGCAGAGAATCAATTACAGCTAAACTGGTTGCTAACCTGATTACTCAAGCTGGTGCTAGTCGGATTTTAGCAATGGACTTGCACGCAGCACAAATACAAGGGTATTTTGATATACCTTTTGATCATGTTTACGGTTCTCCCGTGATACTAGATTATTTGCAGAGTAAAGGACTACATGACATTGTAGTGGTTTCCCCGGATGTGGGTGGTGTGGCTAGAGCTAGAGCTTTTGCCAAAAAACTCAATGATGCACCCCTAGCAATTATTGATAAACGCCGTCAAGCTCACAATGTAGCAGAAGTCTTAAATGTCATCGGTGATGTTAAAGGCAAAACTGCTATTTTAGTTGATGACATGATTGATACCGGGGGAACGATTGCTGAAGGTGCTAGATTACTGAGGGAAGAAGGCGCAAGTCAAGTATATGCTTGTGCTACCCATGCAGTATTTTCACCACCGGCAATTGAACGTTTATCTAGTGGTGTGTTTGAAGAAGTCATTGTGACTAACACCATTCCCATTCCTGAAGATAATTACTTTCCTCAGTTAGTAGTACGTTCAGTAGCTAATCTTTTGGGAGAGGCTATTTGGCGTATTCATGAAGATAGCTCATTAAGTAGTCTATTCCGATAGGCCAAAAATAAAATCATCCTAAAGGATGAATAGTTAAGTATGAAGGATGGGGTTTTTTGTGTTCATCCTTCATTTTTTATGGGTTGCTAAAATTTCCATTTCTGTTACTACTCGTGCTAATTCTTCTATTAATGGTGTAATTTTGTTTTGATTAAAAGCATCGGCTAAGGCTCGATAATACCAAAGTGTACCTTCTTTTCTTCCTGTAAATCTTTCCCACACTGCATCACCGTTCAGGCGATAATCTTTGAGAATTGATCTGGCATTATAGAGTTTATCGGCTGCGGAAACTAGCAACACGGAAGGGGAAGCTGTGGAAAGATGAGCTATGTATTTTTCTTTGCGTTCTTTCCAAGGGGGTTTGGGGGTGGTGTCTGCGTCTGTACAACCTTCAACTATTGCGGTGACGTTATCCCCAAAGCGATGACGAATTTCTTCTCTGGTGGCTGCTCCTCCTTGGTCTTCTATGGCATCATGTAGTAAGGCGGCGATCGCTTCTTCTTCGTTTGCTCCATATTCTAAAGCAATGCTGGCTACTCCTAATAAATGGCTAATATAGGGTACTCCTGAACCTTTTCTAATTTGGGTTGCATGGAGTTGGTGCGTGTAGGTTAGTGCTTGGGTGAAGCGTTCTGATAGCATTTTTTAAATGGGTATTTTCGGTTTGGTGTTGAGGTTTGGAAGGATTGAACCACGTTCGCGTCCCGCAGGGATAGAACACGAAGAACACGAAGGAAGAGGAGAAGAGAAGAAGAGGAGAGAGTTATTTGTCACAATTTTAATATTTTCAATCAATTATCTACACCGTTAAGTAATTAATCAGTTGAGGTAAGTTTTAGGTGTACGGGATTGAAGTTTATCCAAAGAAAGTCTGATTATTAACTATCGAGAATTTCTTTAAGCACACTCTTTAAATCTACATCAGCAGGACGTTTAGAAAACTGTTCATGGCTATAAATCCACACCAGTTTAATTATATAATCATTTGTATTTACTAAATACATTAATCTGATTTGTCCAGAGGCACCTTTTGATACTTTAAATTCTAGTTTATGAAATGACCATCCTTCAGGTAATTTAATTTTTCCCGGTAAGGGTTCATTGCGGGAATTTATAGGATATTGATCATCAATTAAATCTTCTAAAATTTGTGCAATACATTCTACAAAATCAGACTTATAAGCTTTGGCAAGTTTTTTGAAAGAACGCTGAAAATTATCTGTTTTTTCAATCGAGAAGGGAGTTAAGCCAGTCACGGACTTCTCCTTTTTTCACACGATTTGATGTTTCTGAATTACAAGCATCTTTTAAAACTTGTCTCATCACATCTTTGTAAAATGGATGATCTCTTTCTATCTGATCTAATTTCTCATGTCCTAATGCTTTTAAATCTTCTAATAAAATGACTGTGGTGGAAGCAGCTTGAGGTGGTAAACCTTGACGTGCTTTTTTCCAAGGAAATTCTAAGTGAGTCATATCACTTAAACGATAAGCATGATAACCACCAAAATATTCCCAAACTTCTTCTAGCAGTTGTTTATCATCTTCAGATATTTCTGATAATGATTCTTGACCAGGAATAGGTAATTGTTTAGCTTCAAAGTCGCTATAAAATCTATAGGCAGGTGGACAAACCGGACCATAACGCCATGCTTGTATTTCTTCGGGAAATAATGGTTGATCATACATGGCTAAATGCAAACTTTGGGCATAGTATAAAAGTTTTTGCACTTTCATGTTTGTCATTTCTGCTTCTATGCCGTCTTGGTAAGCCTTGATAATGAAGTAGTGAGATACAGTTAAACAATTAATCATCATCACACTCGCAAATCAAACACATTACATACTCCATTTATTATAGTTTAAATTCATGTTTTAGTACATCTGTCCTAATAAATTTCGTCATTAGGCTATGAACCTCAAGAAACACTCTTGCCATTTCTTCTCAAAATAACAATTTTTGTGACAATTGGGTTAGAATTATTAAAGGTTCGTTACAGAAATGGCAAAACATCCCCAACTCTGTTACAAAAGCCAAACATTAAGTTATTAATCTAAAAACCCTAAATTACACCTAAACTCTCTATGACGCTCCCAATTCGTAACGTCGCCATTATCGCCCACGTTGACCACGGTAAAACCACATTGGTTGACGCTCTCCTCAAACAGTCCGGCATTTTCCGCGAAGGCGAAGACGTTCCGGATTGTGTGATGGACTCCAACGACTTGGAGAGAGAGCGGGGAATTACAATTCTTTCCAAAAATACTGCGGTTAAATATAAAGATACCCTGATCAATATTGTTGATACCCCTGGACACGCTGACTTCGGTGGAGAGGTAGAACGGGTATTAGGCATGGTTGATGGTTGCATCCTCATTGTGGATGCTAACGAAGGACCAATGCCCCAAACTCGCTTTGTACTCAAAAAAGCTTTGGAAAAGGGCTTGCGTCCTATTGTTGTTATTAACAAAATTGACCGCGCTAAGGCTGATCCTCATGTAGCCGTTGATAAGGTTTTGGATCTGTTCTTGGAATTAGGCGCTGATGATGACCAGTGTGATTTCCCTTATCTGTTCGCTTCCGGGATGGCAGGTTACGCTAAGGAAACTTTGGAAGCAGAAGCGGTAGATATGCAGCCATTGTTTGAGGCGATTCTCCGTCATGTTCCCGCACCGATAGGAGATGCCAGCAAACCTCTGCAACTGCAAGTTACCACCCTGGATTATTCTGAATATCTGGGACGGATTGTCATTGGGAGAATCCATAACGGTACTATCCGCGCTGGACAACAAGCGGCTCTAATAACAGAAAATGGTAGTATTGTCAAGTCTAAAATTTCCAAGTTAATGGGATTTGAAGGCTTGAAGCGGGTGGAATTAGAAGAAGCAACCGCTGGTTATATTGTGGCTGTAGCGGGTTTTGCTGATGCTTACATTGGTGAAACTATTACAGATCCTAATGAACCCCAAGCGTTACCACTGATTAAAGTGGATGAACCGACTTTACAGATGACCTTCTGGGTGAATGATTCACCTTTTGCCGGTCAGGAAGGTAAGTTAGTCACATCTCGTCAAGTGCGCGATCGCTTGTTCCGAGAATTAGAAACCAACGTAGCTTTACGGGTAGAAGAAACAGATTCACCCGATAAATTCCAAGTTTCTGGTCGGGGTGAATTACACCTGGGTATCTTAATTGAAACCATGCGTCGGGAAGGTTATGAGTTCCAAGTTTCTCAGCCTCAAGTAATTTACCGCGAAATTAATGGTCAACCTTGTGAACCTTTTGAATTGTTGGCTTTAGACGTTCCTGCTGATGCAGTAGGTAGCTGTATTGAACGCCTGGGACAACGGAAAGGGGAAATGCAAGATATGCAGCCTGGTGCTGGCGATCGCACCCAATTAGAATTTGTGATTCCCGCCCGTGGTTTAATTGGTTTCCGTGGTGAATTTATGCGGATGACCCGTGGTGAAGGGATCATGAACCACAGCTTCTTGGAATACCGTTCACTTTCCGGCAACATTGAAGCCCGGAACAAAGGCGTTTTAATTTCCTTTGAAGAAGGTGTTTCTACTTTCTACGCCATGAAAAACGCAGAAGATAGAGGTTCATTCTTTATAACACCAGGCACAAAGGTTTATAAAGGCATGATTGTCGGTGAACACAACCGTCCTCAAGACTTAGAATTGAACGTTTGTAAAACCAAGCAGCTAACCAACCACCGTGCAGCAGGTGGTGATGAACTCGTACAGTTGCAAGCACCTGTAGATATGAGCTTAGAACGTGCATTAGAGTACATTGGACCTGATGAGTTGGTGGAAGTTACACCTGAATCTATTCGTCTGCGCAAAATGTCGAAGAAATTAGCTAAACGCTAATTTACCAAGGGTGGGAATTTTAAACCCACCTTTTTTTTATCTAACCGCAGAGGCGCAGAGGACGCAGAGAAAGAACATCAATAATTTTTTATCTGCGTTTATCCGCGTTCATCTGCGTTCTATTTTAAATTCCTGAAAAAAAGTTTTTTTGCAATAAACCCCCCTCTATTCTCATTATTATTGATATAGATTCCTATTAATTGAACGATTTTTGGTTGTTTGGGCGATCGCTCTTGACATGGTTTTGAGTTTTTGGTAAATTTAGTTAAAATCCCAAGGGATTGATATAAGAGTTTTGAAATATTTTCTCACGCAGAGACGCGGAAAGAAGAAAAGAGATTTCTACCATTCTCGCAAACCTTACAGATTTCTGAATCAGGATTTTCAAGATTTTCTGGTTGATTTTATTCTTTTAATCCTGACCCAGATGATTAAAATGTGATGATTACTCTGGCAAGTCAATTAAAATACTGCCATCTTCCACACGCACGGGAAAGACTGGTAAAGCTTTCTCCTTGGAAACCTTACCTAACAAATTACCAACCACTGGAGGGAAAGGACACCAGGCTTTTACTTCCCCTGTGTTGAGGTCAAAAGCACTACGGTGTAAAGCGCAAACAATTGCCCCATCTTCGATTTTCCCGGCTTTGAGGGGGATTTTCATGTGAGGACAGTTATTTTCCAGAGCATAAAGCTGATTTTCGTGGTTTAACACCAAAATTTTCTTGTTTCCTACCTTTACCACCTCTCTACCACCAGAGGATAGAGCATTTGCTTCTAAAACTTTTGTCCAGGCCATAGACTTCTCCTTTGTTAACAACCTACATTCAGTTTCCCGTAATTATGCCATTTGCGATCGCACTGAGGGGAAATGTCGGTACTGGGATAGAGAAAGGTGGTGTGAGGAGAGGTTTATTTAAGGCGATCGCCCAGCATGACATAATAGAATAAATGTGATTGAGTCTTTAAACCAAATCCTAGTTATATGACTCTTGCTAAACCTGCTGACATAGATATTACCCATCTTCCCGACCACACCGAGTTACCAGAGTCGGATGGAACATTTGTGTTAGCGAAGCGTACCGTAGGTCAAAATTTTCAAGAACATCCCCAAAGCATCTTACTAACAGACTCCATTAACAACGTATTGCAGAAAATACATCCTGATGGACAATATGCAATTGGTCAAGACTGTGGTATTTACTGGCGTTTAACTGAACCACCAGAAAAAGGTGCAGAAGCACCAGATTGGTTTTATGTAGCCAATGTACCACCAATGTTAAAAGGTAAATTCCGCAGGTCTTACGTATTGTGGCAGGAATATATAGCACCTTTAATAGTTTTAGAATTTGTGTCTGGTGATGGTACAGAAGAAAGGGATAAAACACCATTTAACGGTAAGTTCTGGGTATATGAACAAGCAATTAGAGTACCGTTTTATGGTATTTATGAAGTCCAGAAAGCCAGTGTAGAAGTGTATTATTTAGTGAATGGACGTTATGAATTATTACCAGCTAATGAAAGAGGTCATTATCCAATTTTACCGTTAGGTGTAGAGTTGGGTATTTGGGAAGGACAGTATAATAATATGCAAGCTCCCTGGTTACGTTGGTGGGATTTACAGGGGAATTTGTTGTTGCATAGTGGTGAGAAAACCCAGCAGTTAACATCTCAGTTAGAACAAGAACAGCAAAAAGCCGCACGTTTAGCGGAAAGGTTGCGGGAGTTGGGGGTTAACCCGGATGAGGTTTAAATATACCTCACGCAAAGACGCAAAGGCGCAAAGAATAAAAGTCTAAGATTTTTAAGTATTGATCATAAAGAATTTCTGTAGAGACATCACACATAGCGTCTCTATATTTTTTTGCGTAGATGTCTGTACGGGGAAAATCAACCTTTTTCACAAAATCCAAAAATCTTAGCTAAGACTATTGTAATTTTAGAAAATAGGGTTTATGATGTTTCCAGGAATCTTAAATAAGGTTTTTGGAAAAATTTAATGTCAAAAATTATATACGATGTCATCCAACGCTTTGAGGTTGAAAACGGTATTCCTCGCTTGGTTTCAACTAATATTCAAGTAATTGAAGGTGGGGAAGATTTGTTATCTTTAGCTATCAGTATGTTAGGTAAAATGGGTTTTTATGAGAAGTTTGAGGAGAAGCGAACATCTCAATATATAGGATATCGGTTGAAAAATCCTGGTAAGGGTGCTAAACGTTATCAGTTAGTTTTGGCACAGAGAAAAGATGGTTTAGATATATCTATAGATAAAGATTACTTGCGTCCACATTTGACATCAGTTTCAGTTATCGAAGGAAAGATGACGATGACAAAATATAACGAAGAATCATCTTATTTCTACTGGTTTCGTGGTTGTCAAGATGATATTTATAATGTTCTGCGGATTTTACATATAGCTGAACCTACAGTTATATTTAAAGGTTCATGGTTCCAAGTAAGAGATCATAAGTATATAGATGATCTAAATAAAAACAATTCGTGTATTCCGTTTTACTCTAATCACCTATTTACCTATACTTGGCAAGCTTCAATAACCAGTAAAGAATTGTTAGAAGAATTTATTAGTTACTTTGCAAAAATATTAATGGAGCAAAACTAATGTATATCAAACCCAAAAGATTGGTTAACCTTTACGAAGAAAGAATGTTAGAATTTCTCCAAACCTGCATAGATGAAAATTATAAACTTCATACCCAGGTTAGCTTGTCTCAATTTTGTGAACCAGTTGCTATAATTGATAGTAAACTCCACAACTTTTGGTTAACCTCCAGTGTAGACGCTCTGATCACAAACAATAATTATCAACCTTGCTTAGTGGTAGAATTTCAATCTACATATCATGATAATCCTGAAGCAAGAGAACGGGACACCAAAAAATTACATTTACTCACATTAGCAGGAGTTCCATTACTTTATTCACGAATCAAAGACCTTGGATTATTACATCTTTACAACCAAAATGAACAAATAATATTTAACCTCTTCACAGGAGAAAATAGAGAAAACGCCACATCTTTAATTAAAAATTATTGTCCACCATCCAACTTATCTCATTTACCAGAAATAGCATAATAACGATATCTTCTTCGCGCTCTTTCTTTGCGTCTTTGCGTCTTTGCGTGAAAAAAATCTTCATTCCAAAATAGTATCAACCACCACAAAACCCAAAAATTGATCAAGCAAATATCACACAATTACTAAATAAAAAAACCTCCCCCCACTCATAAACAAAATGCTAGAATCTGAAAGATGCTAGGGGTGCTTGTGAAAACCAAGCTGAGATCAAACCCTTAACACCTGAGACTGGATAATACCAGCGTAGGGAAGCTGTATATAGAGGATTATTGTATGCGAACTGAATGGGTAGCCAAGCGCCGTGGACAGGGTAACGTCACCCAAATGCACTACGCCCGTCAAGGTGTAATTACCGAGGAAATGTACCACGTTGCCAAAGTGGAAAACCTCTCTCCTGAACTCATCCGCGACGAAGTAGCGCGGGGAAGAATGGTTATCCCTGCGAATATTAATCACACTAACCTAGAGGCAATGGCCATAGGTATCGCTTCTAGATGTAAAGTCAACGCTAACCTTGGTGCATCACCCAATTCTTCCGACGTAGAAGAAGAACTAGACAAACTCAGATTATCTATCAAATACGGTGCTGATACCGTCATGGACTTGTCCACAGGTGGCGGTAATTTAGATGAAATTCGTACCGCAATTATCAAAGCTTCACCCGTTCCCATCGGTACTGTACCAGTTTACCAAGCATTAGAAAGCGTTCACGGCAGAATGGAAAACTTCACCGCTGACGACTTTCTCCACATCATCGAAAAACACGCTCAACAAGGGGTAGACTATCAAACCATTCACGCAGGTTTGTTAATTGAACATTTACCCTTAGTTAAAACCCGTCTCACAGGTATTGTTTCCCGTGGTGGCGGTATTTTGGCTAAATGGATGTTACTACACCGCAAACAAAACCCCCTCTACACCCATTTCAACGACATCATTGAGATTTTCAAGAAATATGATGTCACCTTCAGTTTAGGGGACTCCCTGCGTCCTGGATGTACCCATGATGCGACAGATGCAGCACAGTTAGCAGAATTGAAAACTTTAGGTCAACTCACCCGCAGAGCCTGGGAACATGATGTACAGGTAATGGTGGAAGGTCCCGGCCACGTACCTATGGATCAAATTGAGTTTAATGTCCGCAAGCAAATGGAGGAATGTTCAGAAGCTCCATTTTATGTGCTTGGTCCTTTAGTTACAGATATTGCTCCTGGTTATGACCATATTACCTCTGCTATTGGTGCAGCAATGGCAGGTTGGTATGGAACAGCAATGTTATGTTATGTGACACCTAAAGAACATTTAGGTTTACCTAACGCTGAAGACGTGCGGAATGGCTTAATTGCTTATAAAATCGCTGCTCATGCGGCGGATATTGCCAGAAAGCGACCTGGTGCTAGAGATAGGGATGATGAACTTTCCAAAGCTCGGTATAATTTTGATTGGAATCGTCAATTTGAATTATCTTTAGATCCTGAAAGAGCTAAGGAATATCATGA
The DNA here is from genome assembly GCF_038050375.1 of Okeanomitos corallinicola TIOX110. NCBI lineage: Bacteria > Bacillati > Cyanobacteriota > Cyanophyceae > Nostocales > Aphanizomenonaceae > Okeanomitos > Okeanomitos corallinicola. The sequence continues at coordinate 3,144,908 of NZ_CP150886.1, forward strand.
TGAAACTTTGCCTGATGATGTTTATAAAAAGGCTGAGTTTTGTTCTATGTGTGGTCCTAAGTTCTGTCCTATGCAGACTAAAATTGAAGATGAGGCTTTGATTGAGTTAGAAGAGTTTCTGGCTACAGAAAAAGTCGTTCAGGTTTAATAACTAAATAAATAGATCCTCGACTTCTTGAAAAAGTCGGGGATTTGGAAATTCCCAATATCAAAATTAACCCCGAAAAAAGCTATGAGTGAACAAATTAAGTGGACTGTGGAAGCAGAAGCGAAAATTAAAGAAATTCCTTTTTTTGTGCGTCCTTTTGCCAGGAAAAAGATTGAAAATTATGCTCAGGAGAATGGTGTTTATTTAATAAATATAGAAGTTTATGATCAGGCTAAACAGTTATTTAATAAAAATCATAATAATTAAGATATTTAAGTAGAAAAGCCCGAAAAAAACGGATAAAATCTATTTTGAAAACTCATGAAATTAACTTACCAAATACTCTCTATTTTTTGAGATAAAAAATTAACATCAGCCAGAAAAATTGTAGCCACCTAATTTTCCTGGCTGGAATTTTTTAAAAATATCCAAAATCTGAGTCACATCTGCTGAATGTGGGATAATTGCTCAATATGAGCTTAGTGGACATTTTACCTACCAGATACTGACTCCTAGAAGTGGTCTACTGGTGTATCTGCAAGGGTGCAGTATTGTCAATTTAATTAAATCAACCTAACAATAAAGAGAAAATTGCCAAAAAGCTGTTAGTTATTAACTGTGACTTTTTGCCAAACATGATTTTAATTGCTGACTGATTGTGATGAATATAGCTAATTTTCCGTGGTTGACGACGATTATTTTATTTCCCATAGCTGCGTCGCTACTGCTTCCCATCATCCCAGATAAAGAAGGCAAAACAGTGCGCTGGTATTCCCTCGCTGTGGGGTTGATAGATTTCGCGCTGATTGTTTACGCCTTTTGTACTGGTTACGATTTCTCCAATCCCGATTTGCAACTGGTGGAGAGTTACCCCTGGGTTCCCCAATTGGGTTTAAACTGGTCTGTGGGCGCTGATGGCTTATCTATGCCCCTGATTTTGCTAACTGGATTTATTACCACCTTGGCGGTTTTAGCAGCTTGGCCTGTCACCTTCAAGCCGAAATTATTTTTCTTCTTGATTTTGGCAATGTATGGCGGTCAAATCGCTGTCTTCGCTGTCCAGGATATGCTGTTATTCTTCCTGGTGTGGGAATTGGAACTTGTGCCAATTTACTTCCTGCTGTCAATTTGGGGCGGTAAAAAACGCCAATATGCAGCGACTAAGTTTATCTTATACACTGCTGGCGGTTCGCTGTTTATTTTGCTGTCTTCTTTGACGATGGGATTTTATGGCGATACAGTTACCTTTGATATGCAGTCCCTGGCATTAAAAGATTTCGGACTAAATTTACAACTTTTACTCTACGCTGGTTTTCTGATTGCCTACGCTGTCAAGTTGCCCATTATTCCTTTGCATACTTGGCTACCAGATGCCCACGGTGAAGCTACAGCACCTGTGCATATGTTACTAGCAGGTATTTTGCTGAAAATGGGTGGTTATGCTTTAATTCGCATGAATGCCCAAATGCTTCCCGATGCCCATGCTTATGTTGCCCCGGTTTTGGTGGTTTTGGGGGTAGTAAATATCATCTACGCGGCTTTAACATCCTTTGCCCAAAGGAACTTAAAACGGAAAATTGCCTACTCTTCAATTTCTCACATGGGCTTTGTTCTGATTGGGATTGCCTCTTTTACCGATTTGGGTCTGAGTGGGGCAGTTTTACAAATGGTTTCTCACGGTTTAATTGGGGCCAGTTTGTTCTTCTTGGTTGGTGCAACCTATGACCGCACACATACCCTGATGTTAGATGAAATGGGTGGTGTGGGTAAGCGAATGAAGAAGATTTTTGCGATGTTTACAACTTGTTCCATGGCTTCTTTAGCATTGCCAGGAATGAGTGGTTTTGTCGCAGAATTAATGGTATTTGTGGGCTTTGCAACTAGCGATGCTTATAACCCTACATTCAAAGTTATCGTCATTTTCTTAATGGCGGTGGGTGTGATTTTAACGCCAATTTATCTACTTTCAATGTTGCGAGAAATTTTCTACGGTCAAGAAAACGAAGAGTTAGTTTCTCACCAAGCTTTGATTGATGCTGAACCCCGTGAAGTGTTTATCATTGCTTGTTTGTTGATTCCTATTATTGGCATTGGTTTTTATCCCAAGTTGCTAACACAAATGTACGACGCTACAACTGTACAATTGACGGCAAGATTGCGTAATTCTGTGCCAACTTTGACGGCTGAGAAAGCAGTGGAAACTGTTTCTTTGAGTGCGCCTGTAATTGGTCAATAATTGTTAATTACAAATACAATTTTGAATTAGGGTAGATATTATATCTGCCCTTTTTTATGAATAGGCTTTGTTAAGATAATGAAAAGAATTTTTTAATTTTATTAGGATTTAATAATTTATCATCTTGTTTTTCATCCCAATAAAAACGATAAAACAATTGTTCGTCTTTAAAATTATGATCATTAGTAACATGATGAATCCATTTTTCATCAACTAATCTCTGTCCTAAAAGAATCGCATTTTCCTGGGAAATTTTCAGTGATTCTATCAACCAAGCTACGGCTTCTTTGCCTACAAAGCAACGGTGATAAACTCTCAAATTATGCCGACGGTCTTCAATTCTAATTCCCCCTACATTCCGCATTTTTGTGACTAATTCTTCTAGGTTAATATCAGCAATATCAATATCTTTGGTATCGTGAGATTTGATTTTAACTTGATCATTTTCTTGCCAGATGTCATAGTTGGTACTTTCTTCAACTAAAATTACTAAAAAATGACCTTTATTTTCTACAGACATAAATTTGGCTTTTTCAATTGCAGCTTGCTTTTCATGTTTAGGAAAAAACTCTATTTTAGTAAATAATTTCCCTCCATAAGACATTCCATCTATGGTGTGCAGTTTATTATCTCTGGAATAGGTAATTTGACAATATTCGACTTGTTCAGCAGCAACTAGTAACATAGTAATTTAACCTCATTTTCAAAGTTGAGCCAGTATCTGATCAGATTAAGATAAATTTACTTTACATTTAAAAGATAGATACAGCCCTAACCCCTGACTTTCAGAAAAAACTAGTGGCTAAATTTTATACTACCAACATTACTAAATATAATTGGAGGATAAAGCAATTTAGACATCTGAGGATGTTTCTAATAATTTAACAGCCTTAGTTTTAGCTACATTCTTTACAGGTGCTTTCTTGGTAAAAGTTAACCCATGTTCACCTTTTTCAATAATAATTGTGTCACCAGAGATAAAGGTATTTTCTAATAATTTGGTAGCGAGAGGGTTTTCAACTTCGCGCTGAATTGACCTTTTTAATGGACGTGCGCCATACACTGGATCATAACCAGCTTCAACCAAATGGTCACAGGCGGCTTGAGATATTTCAAAGGATATTTTTTGCTCTTTGAGTAGATTTTCCACCCGTTTCAATTGAATACGAATAATGTGCCGCATTTCTGAACGGCTGAGGGTATGGAACAATATTAAGTCATCAACGCGGTTGAGAAATTCGGGGCGGAAGTGCGATCGCAAAGATTCCATCACCCTGTTTCGCATTATATCATACTTGGAGTCATCACCAGCAACATCCAAAATATGCTCACTGCCAAGGTTGCTAGTCATGACTATAACTGTGTTTCGGAAATCAACTCCCCTACCTTGTGAGTCCGTAACTCTACCATCATCTAATACTTGAAGCAAAATATTAAACACATCGGGATGGGCTTTTTCTACTTCATCTAGCAACACTACAGAATAGGGATGACGACGAATAGCTTCGGAAAGTTGACCACCTTCTTCATAACCGATGTATCCAGGAGGCGCACCCACTAGGCGGGAAACGGAGTGTTTTTCCATGTACTCGGACATATCCAACCGCACCAAAGCATCATCGGAATCAAAGAGAAATTGAGCTAAAGCGCGGGCGAGTTCGGTTTTACCTACCCCAGTCGGTCCCATGAACAAAAATGACCCAATAGGACGTGAGGGGTCTTTCATCCCTGCACGGGCGCGACGAATGGCCGCAGCAACGGCAGAAACAGCTTCTTCCTGTCCAATTACCCGTTCATGTAAATGGCTTTCTAATTTCAGTAATTTCTGCCGTTCTGATTCTAACAGGCGGTTAACTGGTATACCTGTCCATTTGGCGACTATTTCGGCTATGTCGGCTTCTGTGACTTGTTCTCGCAGCAGGGTAGAACCTTGACTTTGAATTTCTAGGAGTTTTGTTTCTTTAATTTCCCGTTCTCTTTGCACTCCTTCTAATTTACCGTATTTCAATTGAGCCGCTTTGTTTAAATCATAATCCCTTTCTGCTTGTTCAATTTGCACCCGCATTGCGTCTTCTTCTTTTTTGAGGGTGCTAATTGCTTCTAATAATTGCTTTTCCCCTTGCCATTGTTCATTAAAGCTTTGCTGTTTAATTGTTAATGTGTTAATTTCTTGCTCAATTAGCTGTAATCTTTCTCTAGTTGGGGAAGTTTCGTTATCTTCTCCTGCTAATGATAGTTTTTCCATTTCTAGCTGCATTAAGCGTCTATCAATGGTTTCTAATTCCGCCGGTTTGGAGGTAATTTCCATTTTTAATTTCGCTGCGGCTTCGTCAACTAAGTCAATGGCTTTGTCTGGTAAAAATCTATCGGCAATATAACGGGCTGATAAAGTTGCTGCTGCTACTAAAGCGGAATCGGATATTTTAACGTTGTGATGGACTTCGTAGCGTTCTTTCAAACCCCGTAAAATCGAGATTGTATTTTCTACGGTAGGTTGATCTACATATACCTGTTGAAATCTTCTTTCTAAAGCTGCGTCTTTTTCAATGAATTTACGATATTCATCTAAGGTGGTTGCACCGATACAACGTAACTCGCCCCTCGCTAACATGGGTTTAAGTAAGTTACCCGCATCCATTGATCCTTGTTGGTTAGAACCTGCACCAACTACGGTATGCAGTTCATCAATAAATAGAACTATTTGCCCGTTTGATTCCGTAACTTCCCGGAGGACATTTTTTAAACGGTCTTCAAATTCACCACGGTATTTGGCCCCAGCAATGAGACTACCGATATCTAAAGAAATCAATTGACGGTTTTTTAAAGATTCGGGAACGTCGCCATTAACCATTCTCTGGGCTAAAGCTTCGGCGATCGCAGTTTTGCCAACGCCCGGTTCTCCAATTAAAACTGGGTTATTTTTGCTACGTCTTGATAATACTTGAATGACGCGGCGAATTTCATCATCGCGGCCGATTACAGGATCTAATTTTCCTGCTTTTGCCTGTTCTGTCAAATCTCTACCAAAACGCTCTAACGCTTGGTACTGTCCATCCTCAGTTTCTGTTTCGCTTGACTTGGGGGTGACTTTTTGAGTCACACGGACATTTTTAACAGCAGTTTCTAATTTAGTAATATCAACATTTAAGGCTTTAAATATTCGTCTGCCGATACGTTCATCTTCTGCGAAGGCTAAGAAAACGTGACCTTCAGAAATTTCTGCATCTTTCATTCTGCCACGAATTTCTTCGGCTCTATCTAAAAGTAAATCTAAATTTCTACCTAGATATAATTGATCATTTTTTCCTATCCTGGGCTGACGTTTAGTATAAGCTTCTAACTGTTGCTGTAATTTAATTGGATCTATTTCAGCACGAGTAAGAATACCTGCGGATATACTACTAGATTCTTCTAAAAGGGCAAGAATTAAATGTTCTACTTCTAATTGTTGTTGTTGATATGCACGAACTATATCCTGAGATTTAATCACTGCATCCCAGGTTGTATCAGTAAATTTATTTGGATCTGTAGGCTGCATCTTTGAAAATTTTAGATTTTAGATTTTGACTTTAAGTTGATAAATTGGTGATTTGTAAAGAATAACACCTATTTTTCCCGTAATTTGACCATTTTACGACATGAACACCAATCAAAAACACAAGCATTATTGTTGTGGTGGGCAATGCCCACCTTACTCTAAGATAAGATCATTCAAAGCAGAATTACTGAATTAACTTTAGAGATGTAGATGTTTCTTTATTTGATCTACTTTAGTGTAGTTAACTGAATTAATTCAACTTTATATCCATCTGGATCTTCAACAAAAGCAATTATTGTAGAACCATGTTTCATTGGCCCTGGTTCTCTAACTACTTTAGCTCCACATTGTCTAATTTGCTCACAGGTGGCGTAAATGTCATCTACTCCCAGTGCAATATGACCATAGGCTGAACCTAAATCATATTTTTCCACACCCCAGTTGTAAGTTAATTCTAGGACTGTATTGTCACATTCATCACCGTAACCCACAAAAGCAAGGGTGAATTCTCCACCTGGATAGTCTTTGCGGCGGAGTAATTTCATACCCAATACATCACAATAGAATTTTAAGGACTCTTCTAAGTTGCCTACTCGCAACATTGTATGTAGTAATCGCATATTTACCCTTTACTTAACTCTTACATTTTATAGCTGATAGCTGAATCTTTACAGGATGTTTAGATAACCTGAAAGCTGATAAATTTCCTATTTTAACAAAGGGAGTAAAAGGGTGACAAAATAGTAAACTAGGGGAGCAGTAAAAATGTAGCTGTCTGTCCGATCTAAGATGCCACCATGACCAGGTATTAATTGTCCTGAATCTTTAACTCCTGCATCTCTTTTTAACATGGATTCTGTTAAATCACCTAAGAGACTGGCAATACCAATTAACACACCCAAAAGTGAACCTGTGACCAGGAAGTAAGGTAAATGGAGAAAATAAGCTCCTAATAAAGCGATGATAATGCTACCTGTAATTCCAAAAATTGCTCCTTCTACTGTTTTTTTAGGACTGATATTTGAGAGAGGAGTTTTACCTAAAAATTTACCAAAAGTGTAAGCGCCAATATCAGCAGCCCAAATACATAAAAAAGTTAAAACAGTAAATGTTAAACCTTGTGGTAATGTTTCTAATTTGCCTTGGGTAAAAATATCATGCCAATTATTCGGCCAGTAGCCACCAAAGGGAATATTACTGATGATATCTGTGCTATTGAGGTTTCTTAATCTTACCCAGTAACTAGGTAAATAACCAACGTAAAATAGCCCCATAATAGAAGCGGAAATATCTGCAATGGTAGCAAATTGGGGTTGAAAGAGTAGGTAAAAACAAATAAATGTACCTGCTAGGGGCATGAGGGCATCAGCTAAACTAGCATTGAGAGTACATATTGCTAGTAAAATGATACTAACAAAGATAGTTGTTTTAGCAGCAGGAGACATCCCTCTAGTACGGACTAAATTAAAATATTCCTGTTGACCTAGGAAGACGACGATCGCCATAGCTACAGTGAAGTACCAACCTCCTAATAAGGTTGAAGATAAGGCAAGGGCGATCGCCACAATTCCACTAATAATTCTTGACCAAGGCATGGCATAATAATATTTTTGATTTTTGATTTTTGATTTTTGATTTTTGATTGAATCCAAAACCGAAAACCGAATAGATTCAATCTAGTTTTTCACCACTGACGATAAAAATGGGATCAGCCGCTACAAAGGTTTGAGAAAAACCACGTGTTTCTAAGCGGTTAACCGCAGACTGCACAACTTCAATATTTCTGGCTCTTAACTGGGAAAAGCTTTGGGAAATAGCATACAGACTCTCTAGATTAGCAGCTGTGGCAACTACTCGACCGGATAAAGGCAAATAAACCCAGACAGCTTGTAAAATTTCCTGGATATTTTTTCCCCCTTCCATACACACACAGTCAGGGTTTTGGTTGATGTTATGTAAACACTCTGGGGCGCTGCCTTGGACTACTTCTACATTTTTGACTTCAAAGCGATCGCAGTTACATTTGATCAAATTAGCTACATCTTCGTCTCTCTCTACAGCAATTACTTTTCCTTGGGGACACAATAACCCCACTTCTACGGGAATTGTACCTGTTCCTGCGCCAATATCCCACAATACAGAATCTGATTTGAGTCGCAGTTGGGAAATTAACAATAATCTTAATTCTCGCTGACTGAGGGGAATGCCTGGTAAGTTCTCAAATAAATCATCGGGGATACCAGGGGTGATGTAAGGCCAAAGTTTAGAGGGCATAAAAAAATTCAAAATTTAAAAGTCAAAGTTCAAACCGGGAAAGCTAGATTGGGTAAGCATTTGCTTGATCTCTTGCAGTTAAAATACTGGCTGAAGTGATTTCACAAGTAATAAACTAGAGAAAGTTTAATAACATAGCTCTATAGGTAATTATGGTGGATAGGGAAGTATTAGGCGATCGCTACGAAGTTCAACAGCAGTTAGGTAAAAAATCTGGATGAAGAATTTTATTAGAAGAACATAAATTCATTCTTGGTAATGATAATGAGTTAATATCTGAACCAGAACTTAATTGGCTTGTACATGAATTGAGTGAGTGGTTAGATATGCCAATTAGGACTGAATAAATTGTATAGTTAATTTGTGAAATCATGAGTTTTTTATATCTTTCTAAATTATTACCGCTATTTTTTTATCCTTTGGGTTTAGCTAGTGTTAGTTTAATAATAGCTTTATTTACACTGTGGAAACGTCCTAAAATTGCGGCGATCGCTATTTCTCTATCTTTAAGTTTATTGCTGGTTTGTAGTAATGGTTGGGTGTCTAAAAACCTGGTGCGATCGCTAGAATGGCAAAATATACCCCTTAAAGAAATACCCCAAGCTGAGGCTATTATAGTGTTAGGAGGTGCAACTAAATCCGCTATTTGGCCGCGTACAGCCCCTGATTTAAGTGAATCTGGCGATCGCGTGATTTATGCGGCTCAACTCTATCGTCAAAAAAAAGCACCTATAATCATTTTAAGTGGTGGTCGGATTAATTGGCGTGGGAGTGGTTTTGCCGAATCAGCAGATATGGCAAATATTCTCACTTCACTTGGTATACCAGCGGATGCAATTATTCAAGAATCTGAATCTTTAAACACCTATCAAAACGCAGTTAATGTTAAACAAATTCTCGCATCTCGCAATATTAAAAAAGTTCTATTAGTCACTTCCGCAATGCACACACCCAGAGCAATTAAGATTTTTCAACGTCAAGGTATTGATGTTATTCCTGCACCTACAGATTTTCTGATCAGTCAAGCAGAAATTCAAGAATTAGCCAGCACTCCTAAAGCTGCTATCCTTAATTTGTTACCTGATGCTAATAATCTCAATCAGTTTACTACTGCTTTAAAAGAATATATCGGCAGTTTTGTTTATAGTTTACGTGGTTGGCTGTAGGCAGCAGGGGAGGATGAATAATCTAATTACCAATAAACAATTACCAATAAACAATAAAAAATGAGTAAAGAACTACCATATATAGTCCCATCAACTCAACCGGAAGTTGAGGAAGTTTTTGCAGTTCATCAAACAAGTATTGAATTTTATCAAGAAGTTCAAACCCGTTCAGAATTTCAAATTTATTGTGAATGGTATTATCAAACTGCTGCGGAAAACCAGAGAGAACTACAAAGAATGCGCGGCGAACTCAATATTATGGGGTGGTTTCGTCGCCGCTGAAAGATAAATTGAGGATTAACTAAATTTAATTTAATTCAATCAAATTACTTCTAATTCACCCTCGCGTAAATGAGCCTTAAATCTTTTGTCAAACTTGACTAAAACCGGGAAATTAGCACTTACTGGTCTACCTTCCCACTGAGTGACAATAGCTGAAATTTCCCCTTCTGTACCCTTGATATCAAAAGCCTGATTACGATGTTCAGGGTGGTGATAAACTACAACGGACTCTTTCACACGAACGCGATCGCCTATTTTCATACCATTATTTATATCTAACTTTTGAACTTCCACAACTATTTCTACAGTCATCACTCAGTTATGGCAGATACTGGCACTAATTCTATTGATTGAAAGTAGACCACTACTGCTAAAAACAGTCAGATGGTCATCTTTAGTACCAAGCTAACTTTGTGACTGTATTTGTCTAGCCTGGTTGATTTTACCATATCTAGACCTTTGGGAAATATAGCTTATTCCTGGTTTGGGCAGAATTGCCCTAATTCTGGGGGTAGTTGTCTACAAAACTGGTTAAAGGACTGGGGTTGAAGTTGCCACCAAGCAAATAAACCAAAGCCTGTACCTCCCAGCAATAAAGCTAAAATTCCCCCTAAAATCACTAACGGCTTGCCTTTATTTGTCTCTTTAAATACTGTAGGTTCAGGATCTTCACTTAATTCTAACTCTAATAAAGCTTGGGAACTCTCTGTTAAAGCATCTTCTTCTGGTGGTTGTATTTCTGAAGGTGCTGGTGCTGATAATGTAATAGCTGATTCTTCTGGTTCATCTGTTTCTAATAGCAATGGTGCAGGTTGAACAGGTACTAAATAAGCTTGGGAAATACGACACACGGAAATCACGGCAGATGTATTATCTTGACCATTTTTTTCATTGGCCTGTTTTACCCAGTCACGGGCGGCTTCTTCCACAGCTAATTCACCTTTTAATAAGGGTATGACATGATCTCGCCAAGATTTTTCCACCCCATCATGATCACTTAAACCATCGGAACATAATAATAAAATGCCATCTTCTTCTAAAATAAAGCGTTTTACGGAAAATTTGAGTGATTCTGCCTCTTTTGTTCCTAATGCTTGGGTAAGGGCATGGGCGTTGGGCTGTTTGTCTGCTTGACGATACAAACTGTGGCCAACACAAACTTCTCTACTGGCCATGTCGTCATCTATGGTCAATAATTGGCAATAATTAGGTGTGATCCAATAAGCACGACTATCACCTACATTAGCTAGATAAAGTTCATGGGTATTTTCTGATTCCCATCCTGTGTTAGTAATTATACGTTGTGGTAATTGCACTGCCATAACTAAGGTTGTGGCCATGCGTTCCCTCCCTTGGCGGTTTTGTTCGTCGTTACGTGACCAAATCATATTATTCACTACCCGTAAACTAGCTTCTAGTTGTTGCTTGAGTAAGTCTGGAGGAATAATTTCTGTTTGTTCAGCTATGTCTTGCAACCAGGCACGAATTTGTAATTTTAAGGACTGTACTGCTAATTGACTGGCAACTTCACCACCTTCATGGCCATCAATACCATCACAAACTATTGATAAATGTTTGTTTAAAAATTCATCTAGTTGATCAGTATTGTTAGGGTAACAACTGTCTTCGTTATGTTTCAGTACCAAACCAGGATCTGTGCAACCAGCAACATTTACCATCAGTGGTAATTCTGCTGCTGAACCCAGTAATAATTGATTCAGTTGATGACTAATGGAGGTCAAGTCTGTTTCACCTTGACACATCTTTTGAATGATGTTGTTTAAACCTGGTGCTATTTCTGCTTTTGCTACCTGTATCCAGGAATGCCAAGATGCACCCAAATCTTGTAATGTGATTTGTTGTGTGTTTGGATGAAGTTCTAATAATTTGATACACCATCCTTGCACTAAAATATTATATGGAGATAGTAAGCTGGCAGATACTCCCAGTTCTGATAGTGGTTTCCATAGTTGGAGGATTTGCCATAGCCAGTATAATTGTCTAACTGCTTTAGCTTTTTCCCATACTTCTGTAATTACGGGGTAAAAATTTCCTTGATTATCTATGGGTACATTTTCTAATAACAAAATATCGTTTGTTTCTGTCTCTGAACTACTCACAAATCCGTAGGGTTGGGGAATGTGTAACCGTTCAGGATAAAGTTTCAGGTAAGGAATTACTGAGGGTGGTAGTTCTGTAGGAATTTCTGGGGGTTGGCCTGGTTGGGTATCTAGCCAAATTTGCTCAGTAATTACCTCATATCTATTAGCTACTTTTGCTTCTAGTGGTATGCTGGCTACTGCTGTTCCTACTGCCCATAAATAACGATAAATTAGGGGAGTTTGGCAAGTTTTACACAGGCGATCGCCTACTTTATTTATAGGTTGTTCACAATCTGGGTTTGGACAATAAATAATCCGCTCGGTGGAAATCATAAAGGTATAAATTATAAAACGTGAATTTCAATTAACTTTATCTGTCAATGACTGTAACTTTGGCATAAACTATGTTTATACATTTCTGTTGATAGGTTGTTACTTAATTTAATCAAAGATTTTTTTCGGTAAATAGATACTATCTGGATGTAGTTAATCACAAAATAATATTGAAATAAATTTTTGTTTTGATCGTCTAGGATGGCATTATGCCAATTTTTACCTTAATCTGGCTGGTAGCAGGAATTATTCTCTGTTTAATGGAACTTTTGTTACCAACTGCCTTTGTAGAATTCATGATGGGAGTTAGCGCTTTTGTTGTTGCACTCCTTTCTTATTTGGGATTAAGCAGTTTATGGCTGCAAGTTGTTCTTTGGCTGTTGCTTTCTACGGTTTTAGTTGTGTTTTCCCGCAGATTTCTACAACCATCCGCACGGAAGTCAAAAATCACTGATGCCGTAATGGGAGAAACTTTAACAGAAATTCTCCCAGGACAACCGGGAAGGGTACTTTATGAAGGTAATTCTTGGCGAGCTAGATGTGATGATGAAAAACTCACTTTAGCATCAGGACAAAGGGTTTATGTGGTTTCTAGGGAAGGAACTACTTTAATTGTTATGCCAGAAAATGTTTTACATTCATAGTTTTAAATTTACTTGACACTTAGGAGAGTTATCAAAATGGGTCAATTTTTATTGTTACTTGCTTTAGCTTTTGGGGGCGGTACTGTTGTCCTCAAATCAGTGAGAGTGATTAATCAGGGTGATGAAGCTTTGGTGGAAAGTTTGGGTAGTTATAAGAAAAAGCTTGGGCCGGGTTTAAGTATGATTAATCCTTTTTTCGATAATGTTGTGTATAAACAAACGATCCGGGAAAAGGTTTTAGATATTCCCCCCCAACAATGTATCACTCGTGATAATGTTTCTATCACGGTTGATGCGGTGGTTTATTGGCGGATCGTGGATATGGAAAAGTCTTACTATAAAGTAGAAAATCTCCAATCAGCGATGGTAAACTTAGTTTTAACCCAAATTCGGGCAGAAATGGGGCAGTTAGAATTAGATCAAACTTTTACCGCTCGTAATCAAATTAATGAACTGCTGTTAAGAGAGTTAGATATTTCTACTGACCCTTGGGGTGTTAAAGTTACCAGAGTAGAATTAAGGGATATTGTCCCATCTAAGGCAGTACAAGACTCGATGGAATTGCAAATGTCCGCAGAAAGAAAAAAACGGGCAGCAATTTTAACTTCTGAGGGTGATAGAGAGTCTGCGGTGAATAGTGCTAGGGGTAAAGCGGATGCTCAAATTTTGGATGCGGAAGCTAGACAAAAGTCGGTAATATTAAGTGCTGAAGCAGAACAAAAAGCAATTGTATTAAAGGCACAAGCGGAAAGACAACAGCAGGTTTTGAAAGCACAGGCGATCGCTGAATCAGCAGAAATTATTTCTCAAAAAATGAAAGCAAATCCAGAAGCGCAAAAAGCAATAGAAGTTCTCGTTGCTTTGGGTTATTTGGATATGGGGACAATTATCGGTAAAAGCGATAGTAGCAAAGTGATGTTTATGGACCCTCGCAATATTCCCGCTACTGTTGAAGGTATTCGTTCTATTGTCACTGATATTCCCCACGCTTCTAATCCTTTATTTGAAAATAAGCGATAAACAAGTTCAAATTCAAACCCGACAAACTTTTACCTATTCCCTCTTACACTGTCACCTGTCACCTACTTCTTGACATTGATCACACAGTCCGAAAAATTCTAAGGTGTGGTAGAAGACTTTAAATTTGTGCGTGGTTTTTAACTCGTCTTCTAGTTCATGAACGGGACATTGATGAATGGGAATAGAAATACCACATTGTAAACAAGTGAGGTGGTGTTTATCCTGTTGGGTTAAACTATATAAAGCTTCACCATTAGCTAAGGTTCTCACTTGTACTTGACCTTCTAGTTTTAAAGCTTCCAGGGAACGGTACACTGTAGCTAAACCCATACTTTGATTTCGGTTACGTAATTCTATGTATATATCCTGAGCAGAAATTCCTTGTTTGATGTTTTTTAACAAGTTTAAAATTCGCTCTTGACTACGAGTACGTATAGCTTTCATAGTAATTTTTGACTTTAGAGTTGGGCTAAATAATTATCAAAAGCTAGTATCTTATGTAACTATTTCAACTTACCATATCTGATCACAGCTTTTTTGATTTGCTAACTCTATAGATTAATTTTAATCAGTCTGTGATCTGATAGCAATTAGGACATCAATTAATGATAAAAAACTCGGATAATAAAAGACTTTTAGCTCTGTCACCTGTCACCTGTCCGCTGTCACCTACTATATTTTCACTCAGTGGTGACAGAAAAGTTATAGGATAGCGATCGCACCATTTAGCAAAATTGATCCATAGTCTCATGCAAAGGAAGTATCTAGCCAAAATTTTTGTTACCCTTCGTCCTTCAGTTTTAGATCCCGCTGGTGTGGCCGTGCAAACTAGCTTGAGACAAATGGGACATGAAACAGTTGAACAGGTGAGAATTGGTAAGTATATTGAATTGACTACTATTGCACCGGATGAAGCTAAGGCTCGTCAAGACTTAAATGATATGTGTGAGCAGATGTTAGCAAACACAGTGATAGAAAACTATCGCTTTGATTTGATTGAAGTGGAATCTCAAACTGGCGTTTTTTAGGTAATTGGTAATTGGTGATTGGTAAAAACTTCTTTACTGTCACCTGTCACCTGTCACCTGTCACCTATTCTCTTATTTATTTATGAAATTCGGTGTTTTAGTTTTTCCAGGTTCTAATTGTGACCGTGATGCGGCTTATGTTACTAGAGATTTACTAGGACAACCAACGCGCATGGTCTGGCATCAAGAGACTGATATTAGTGATATAGATGTAATTATAGTCCCTGGTGGCTTTAGTTATGGAGATTATTTACGTTGTGGAGCGATCGCTCGTTTCTCTCCTGTAATGCAAGAAGTGATAAATCACTCACAAAAAGGTAAGTTTGTCATCGGTATTTGTAATGGTTTTCAGGTGTTAACTGAAGCTGGTTTGTTACCTGGTGCATTGACAAGAAATGAGAACTTACATTTTATTTGCGATCGCACTCCTTTAAAAGTTGAGCGTAATAATTTACCTTGGACTCATGGTTATACGGAGGGAGAAGTTATAACTTTACCCATTGCACATGGTGAAGGGAGATTTTATGCAGATAAGGAAACTTTAGCAGCGATTGAAGATAACGGACAAATTGTATTTCGTTATCACGGAGACAACCCCAACGGTTCGTTAAATAATATTGCCGGGATTTGCAATTTGCAAGGTAATGTGTTAGGAATGATGCCACATCCTGAAAGAGCAGCAGATAGTAGGTTAGGTAATACTGATGGTTTGCGGTTGTTTACGGGTTTGTTGGAGAAGGTTGCAGCTTTAGTTTAATTGTAAAAATCAAATACTTTCACAAATGTAAGGTGGTTAATTTCCACCTTATTTAATGATTTTTACGTATTGACTTGTCAATTCGCAAAGCATTATGATGAACAATCTTGTAATATTAAAAACAATAAACAAAGGTGCAAATGAATAGAATAGCAATAAATCCCGACTTAGCCAATGTGGATTATACTGATTTATTAGATAAAATCCTCCAAGTTTTAAAAGATCAGCAGATATTTAAAATTTCCGAAGATCAGAAAAGAGTATTAATTAATATTAATGAAGTCGTCAACGAAGTTATTAAATTAAATCCTTACAACCCATTAGGAAATGAAAGATCGGTACGCGCAGCAACTTTGAATTTTAGTCCTAATTCTCAAGCATCATTTAGAGAGAAAATTAAAGAAATTACAGGTTATATTCAACATCAATTAACAGCAGAAATACAGAAACATCCAAATATAGAAAACAAAGATAGAGTTGCATTTATCAAAAACCTACTTACCAACATTCAAAAATTTCAAACTTCCCAAAAACCATCTAAATTAGACTTTAGTTATGAATTTCCTCCATCTTCACAATTAGAAAAACAAAGATTAACCGTTAAAAAAGACGAAGAAGGTAAACAAAGAAAACTACTAAAAGCACATAAAGTCAAAATCTATGTAGATAAACCCCGTGATTTTCCCTCAGCATTATTAACAGGATTAAACAACTTTATAGATACAAACTTTGCTAGTAATAGTGACAGAGAAGAAATAGCATATATTTTAGAAAATCTCACAGAAAACAAAACATCTGATATTTACAGACTGCAAAACCTAGTCAACCAAGAAACATTAGGAAAACTGAAAAAATTAGCACAGATAAAATATTTAGAATTTTTATTAGAAAACATCAACGAAAAAGCAAGCAATGATCACCTAAAAGGTAAAATTTACTTAGAAGACTTAATCAGAAGATTGAAACTATTAGAAGATTATATTAACGACACCAGCAAAGCAGATGGAGATTATCAAGTTAGTTATGCAGGAATATCAGTTAACTATCAAACTATGTTTTCTCGTAGTGATGCTTATGATAAATTACCAATTATTTCTATCATCGAAGGTTATTTAGGAGAAATAGAAGATCCAAACCGAGAAAAAATAGAATTTACCTTTGGGTTAAAATTGAAATTTGATGGAAAAGTGCAAAGTGATGGAGGTAAAAACGTCTTTCAGAGAAACCTGGATATTTTAGATCCAGACAACAAAGATCATCAACAAAAAATTGCAGACGAAGCGACCAAATTCACTTTTGTTTATAAAGTATTGAAAATAGCATTTTTGTATTATTTTATCTTTGCATCACGACAAGATCCACAAGCAGAAAAATATAACCCCAAATCAGAATTAGATTATGATCCAATCGAAAAATTAGAAACAGTATTATCAGTTTTAAAAGGTAACGATGAAGACAAGAAAAAACAAATATTAAGAAACCTCAAAAAAGGATTTGATAAATTTAACATTCAGCAAAAAATTGATACCCTCAAAAAAGTTTTAGAAAAACTAATCGAACGCAAAACACCATTTGCTAGTAGAGAATATCCAGTACATATTTCCGTTAAACATAGTATTTTAGAAAATGACATTGATAAAATTACCGACAGAGATACATTATTTAAAGAGAGACTACGCGAAAACTTTAAAGACTGCTTAAAATATATCCACTTAGGAAATCCAACCACACATACAAACATTCTTGTCAGTCTTCCTGCAAAAATCACTATTAGCGAAATTCAGTTTTTAGAAACAGAAGATAAAGAAACATTCAGCATGGAATATGATATTCATAAAAGTATTGGAGTTTTACCAGTCATATTCTTAGGTATAGAAAATCAACAATGCAGAAACTTTTATGAAAAGAACTTAAAGGATAGAAATCTGTTAGTATTTCCCCATCGTTTAGAAACACAAAAATTAGAAAAGCAGCAAGAATTTATTTACAAAATAGTATATAGCTTACTTGCATATCTTTGTCTTCATGTCATCTTAGAAAAACAAACAAAACCATTTATTCCTCTATTAAGAATACACCTCAAAGAAAAGACAGATGATAATGTCATTATCGAAAAATTTATAGTTGATTTAACCAAGGTATTATCTCATATTTTGAATGAAGAATATCGGAGTAATGAACAAGGAATTGTAATTACTAATCCCAGTAATATAAAATTTAAAATTCCCAACATTCTCAGTTCATTATATTCAGTATTTCCCAAAAAATTTACATTACATAATCCTGATCACTTCAAATTTACCGAACTTGACAAACTTGCGATCATCGTTGTTTCCAGTCGAGAAACTGATAGTCGGTGGAATATCAAAGCGAAACAGTCTAACTTAGTTGGTGAAATTATCACCTTACAGATGGAAGCAAAAAGTGCGAGATTTCAACTTTTTAAAACCTTTTCCCAAAACTTTGAAGATCATCAAAAAATGTTTGAATATCCTACAGTTATAGTTGATAACGTAGATAAACTTTATGAAAAAGGGTACAAACACTTTATTTATATTGCAAAAGTTCCCTATAGTAGTACCTTACATATTACTCAAGTGGAAAAAAGTGAAGAGTTATTTTTTATGTCTCAAAACGTAATTCAAGCTTTGCGAAAAGAAAGACATGACATCAAAATTTATCCCATGTTTTTTGAGAAATACTATGCAGTTAAAGTTGAAACTCCCGAATCCAGATCATTATATATTCAGGATACCTTAGAACTTAGCAATTTAGCAGAGGATAGAAATAAGCAATCTGTGATTTTCTTCAACTTATTTAATGGTTTACAAGTTGCTAAGGATGTTAACTATCATGGAGTCATGTCTTATGCGACATTATACAACATTTATGATACTAATATTTTAGATGATAGAGATATCTTCAAAGGATTGATAGATAATGAGAGTCAGTTAAAAAATGAAATTATTCAATGTTTAACCCTATTTCATTTTTCCCGCTATGAAAAATATGAAAAATCAGGAAAGATACAATTAAAACTAGATCCCTATCAAAATTTAATCGGGGATGAATCAGTTAGTCAAGCTGCAATTTTTCCCCATACTAGAAGTAAAGCAGATTTTAATTCTCTTGCTTTTTTAACCCACATCAAATCAATATTATTAGGTAAGGATGAATAATATTTCTCTTTCTTTGCGTCTTTGCGTCTTTGCGTGAGATTGTTTTTAAAAAAGCGAACCGCAGAGACGCAGAGTTCGCAGAGGGAAGAGGTTTTTAAGGTTTTTATAGGGTGTGAAATATGACTGCAAAAATAGCGGATGATTTGGGAAGATTGTTTGAGGTTGGTTTTAATATTGGGATTTTATCTTATATTCATAAAAATCACATCAAAAATAATTTTGGTGATTTATATAGTCAGGAGTTGCAAAATCTCAAGTTTGCTAAAATCAAAAAACGCATAGTTGATAAAATTATCAGTAAATTAGAACGAGAAATAGCGGAAACTTGGTGTCAATTTTTTGTTCAAAAGGGGTTTTTGTGTGGGTTAAATTTTTTTCGCGAGTATCTCAAATCTTGGGGATGTGTTGAAAAATCAAACTTGCGATATTTGGAGGTTATCTATTATCAATGTCGGTTTAATGGTGATAATAGTATCCGTACTCATGAAGTTGATGAAAAACAGTGGTTTATAAATGTTCTTTCTCAGTTTGAAAATGTAAAACTGACTTCTCAAAATCTTGATGATTATAAAAAAGGTGGTGATTTTCTCAACGCGGATAGTTTGATGTTGTTGAAATATAAGCAGAATTATCGGGTTTTATGTCTTGACTTGTCGGTGTTTTCTATTCACACTGATGATGATTTACAAAATATTGATTATGTGGAAATTATCAGAGGTTTGTTATTAAGAGATATCAATTATTTACGGTCTAAAAGTGTATTTTCTAAGTTGCGTATTGATACTGAATCTTTGGGTTTAGATATTTCTCCTGGGTTAAAGGAATATTTCACCGCTTTTAAATCTAAGGATAAGGAAAGTGCTAAATTAATTCAAGCTGGTAGTTATATTTATAGTTTCTGTCAGTTTTTGGAAGCAAATAATATTATTCCTAATAAATTAAAGTTAGTTTGTAATGCAGTGGGATATAGCGACCGTTCTTTTAATACTATCTCTATTCCCGGAAATAATATCCAACTGTTTGCAACTTGTTATCAAATTTATCAAAAACATGATAAAAAAGAAGAAATAACCGATGCACGTTATCGTGTTTTACAAAAAATCCAACTCAACGCATACAGAAGTTTTGAACAAGGTAAAAAACTGGTTGACTCACTTTTAGAAATTATCCCTGATACTACCAATATTTTACCACGTCATACAGAAACCATCACCGGATTTTTTAACTCTGTCTCCACCGTACCATCTGAATTAATTGCTAGTTTGAATTTAACAGGAAAGCCAAACTTTAGACAAGCGCATAATCAACTAATTAAAAGATATCTACTTTCTGAAAATACCTACATATTTTTAACAGGAAATCCCGGAATTGGTAAAACTACCGCTATCGTTAATTTTCTGACTCAATATCAAGATGATGGTTTCCTTTTATTATACGTTAGTCCTCGCAAACAAGTCAATTTAGACATCATTGAAAAATTCAAAGATCGTCAAACTGGAAAGTTAGTTGATGATCGGATTTTTGCTATCAATACCCACAGTAACCTGATTCAAGATAACGGTGGTAAACGCTCAGTTGCTTATACATCTAATCAACATCAACAGGATTTTATTTTAGGAGATGTGCATTTTCTCAACAGTGAAAATGTAGAAAGAAAATCTCGACGTAAAGATAGAATCCAACAAATCACAGATGATACATTGCAAGATGTCGGAACAAAAACCAAAGGAGTTTTAAATAGTATTTGTGAAGCTTTATATAATCTCATTAGTTGTGAACAATACAATCAAATTATTGCTACTGCTTCCACCCAGTCATTGAAAAAAACAGACTATGGTGATACTTTAAAACATTTAGAAAAAATCTTCCGCGACGCATACAACAGCAGAGAAAATAAAGTCTTTCCTGAAAAAATGCGAAATATCTCCCGGAGAATTAAACATCTATTTATCATGATAGATGAAATTACTGGAGATGACGGAGGAGTAGAATTTTTAGCAGGAATTGAAAAAATTGCCAAAACCTATAAATTAACAAACCCAGAAAATGGTTTTAATACAAAAATCATCGTTGCAGATGCTTCTATAGTTGATAAAAACGTGATTATTCAACATTTAGAAGATACTTCCCCCGAACCGAATAAGGTTTATTTTAGAACCGCAGATGCAAATATTCAACCTCTATCTGTAGAATCTTTTAAATTTAATCATCAAGATGCTATCATTATTAATACTAACACCTACCCTGCAAAAAGTCTCACCATTAATTATCAAATTATCATTGAATCTTCACGGTTTACCGATAAAATTAAGTTAAAAGATAAATCTGATTTAGAGAAAAGATCCCAAGAAGAAATCTTTAAAGATATTAAAAATCTATTACAAAAATCCGATGTTGAACAATTTATAGTTTACATCCAAAATAAACCCAAGTTATCAGAACTAATTGATAAAATTCAGTCAGAATTAGGAAGAGAAAATTTTGTTAAAAATGACCACTTTCTAGAAATACACGCGAACATATCGGAATTAGAAAAACAGGAAATTAAATTACATCAAGAAAACGTCAAAGTTGTGTTTATGACTGCTTCCGGGAGTCGTGGTTTATCCTTTCCTAAAGCAAAACATATATTAGTGGAAATTCCTAAATTTGAAATTGAGAAAAACCTGATGGAAATAATTCAGGTAATTTATAGAGGGAGGGGAAATGATATTATAGATAGTCAAGATAAATACCTGAATTTTTATTTAACTGAACGTTCAATTTATTATCAGGATGACCCAGAAATATCTATTAAAGAAAACTGTTTAAATTTATTAAATATTCTCCTCATTCTTAAAGCATCTATCATGACTAGAATTCAAGGTTATGGTACTATGGGAAGGAAAAATTATCTACTTATCCCCATCGGTGGAAAATCAGTTTTTGCTGCGGGAGAAACTTTTTCTAGTAAAATCGAAAATCTGATTACCCAACTCAAAAAGGAATATAACCGCAACAAAAGTCATACCTTGTTAAGAAACGCATACACCAAACTCGAATTATTAATGGGTGAAGGTGATTTTTTAGTTTTTAAAGACACCGAAGAAAGTTATTTAAAAATTCGGGAAAACTTCAATAATAAATTTTTAGAAGTTGCTAAAACTTTTGATAAATTATTGGATTTTACTCCTTTGGAATTAGGTTATATTAGTGGTGGTTTATTAATTGTTCCCAGTCCCAAAATTCAAGAAACTTATCAAATGCGATTTTTAGATATTCAAAAATATGCAAATGCTGTGTTATGGGAAAATCTCAAAAGCATTAGTCGCAATCAAAATTACCCCGAAAGTCTCACCTCTGCGGTAAAAGATGCGATAGAATTAGTGGAAAAGTTAATAAACGCACCTGCAAAAACTCAGAATTATATCCAAAAAAGTCAAAACACAGATCAATATTATGCTTTACCATTATTTGCATTTATTAGTGGTGAAGTGATGAAAGAATACTTTGCACGGAAAACAGAAGAACCGGAAGATAAACGTTTTAAGGATATCCTATATACATATATTCGTTCTTTGTATCCTGTAAATAATGTTTTACCCATAGGAAATAATTATCAAGAATTTCCTTTTGTGGTATTTAGAAGTTATAGTTTGGAGGAAATTAGAAATAAGTTGTTTACGGAAAAATATCTGTTAAATTCTCAGGAGTTAAATGTTCTCAATTTGATTCTTTCTCAAAATTAATAGATACCTCATATTTTTAATCACAAATATTGCTTTAAACTTGTTAAAAATTGGTATGAGTTTAGAACAAATAGCTCAAGTTACAGAATTATCTCTGGAAGAAGTTCAAACCTTACAAAAGGAAACCCAACCTACTATTAAAATTCAAAATTTCCCCAATAGAAAGAGTCTAACCCCTTGACACGACCCGAAAACCTTGTTATGATGATTTCGACGAGGAAGAACTATCTTCTGTGCATAAGCAATTTAAAGCCTTTCCAAATAATCATCTATTCCTCTCTGCGCCTCTGCGTCTCTGCGTGAGAAAAAAACAAAAGGGGCAGTTTCCACAACCACCCCTAAAAATACTTTTTATTTAACAACTACTCAGCACTAGCCAAAGTGGGAGCAGCAAACACCTGAGAATATAAACTTGTAGGTTGTTGACGAGCCACAACAGGCAATACTTGACGCGCATGAGTAGCAACATCTACCGTTTTCACATCATAGGTTTCTGTAACCAACTTAGGATAAAAACCAATACCGATGATAGGCAATAACAAACAAGCAGTGATGAACAACTCACGGGGTTTCACATCAGCAACTACATTATCTAAATGTAACTCTTCACTTTGCTGACCGTAGAACACTTGACGCAACATGGAGAGTAAATAGATAGGTGTTAAAATCACACCCACAGCAGATAAGAAAATAACTACAACCTTGAAACTGGAACTATAAACGTCGCTAGTACCAATACCCAAGAACACCATCAACTCACCCACAAAACCACTCATACCGGGTAAAGCCAGAGAAGCCATTGAACCGATAGTAAACAGGGCAAAAGTTCTGGGCATTACCTTAGCCAGACCGCCCATTTTATCCATCATCAAAGTATGGGTGCGTTCGTAGGTAACACCAGAAAGGAAGAATAAACTAGCAGCAATTAAACCGTGGGAAACCATTTGTAACATCGCACCACTAATACCAATTTCGGTATAAGAGGCAATGCCGATTAAGACAAAACCCATGTGGGCAATGGAAGAGTAAGCTAAACGGCGTTTGAGGTTGGTTTGGGCAAAGGCACAACAAGCACCGTAAACAATATTAACTACACCTAAAATTGCTAAAACTGGCGCGAAAACAGCATGGGCATCGCTTAACATTTCTACGTTGAAGCGAATTAGAGCATAACCACCCATTTTTAACAACACACCAGCCAAAATCATCGAACCAGGCGCAGATGCTTCACTGTGGGCATCGGGCAACCAAGTATGGAAGGGGAAAATAGGCAGTTTGACACCATAAGCAATTAAGAAACCTGCATATAAAGCTAGTTCTAAAAGTTGGGGATATTCTTTGAGTCCCAATTCTGTCATGTTGAAGGTGAAGCTATCACCATAAAACGCCATTGTTAAACCAGCTACGAGAATAAATATAGATGCTGCCGCTGTGTAGAGAATAAATTTAGTAGCTGCGTAACGGCGGTTTTGGCCTCCCCAAATAGAAATTAATAAATAAACAGGGACTAATTCAATTTCCCACATTAAGAAGAACAATAATAAATCTTGGGCGAGGAATACACCCAATTGGGCGCTATACATCACCAACATTAAGGCATAAAATAAACGCGGCTTAGTGGTTACTTTCCAAGCCGCGAATACTGCAAGTGTATTAATTAATCCGGTTAGTAGTACCAAGGGCATGGATAAACCATCAATTCCTACTGCCCAGTTTAAACCAATTTGAGGTATCCAAGGGTAGCTTTCTGTCATTTGTAAAGCTGAATTTTGGAAGTCGTAACCCTGCCAAACTGCATAAATCATTAATGCTAAGTCTGCAAAGGCTACTCCTAAGCCATACCAGCGGACGGTTTTACCCTCTTTGTCGGGAATGAAGGGAATTGCTAAGGATGCCATCAGGGGCAATAAAATTATGGCTGACAGCCAAGGAATTTGTATCGGATTCATCACTGTTAACAATCAATTTTGGGTTTTTGTTTAAGTTACATTATATTAAGAAATCGTTACTTTTGTAAATATTTTTCTTAACATAATTTCAATTCAGAGCATAGATAGTAATAAATACTTATTAAAATCCTCTCGCTGCTATTCTAATCATAAATTTTTGTAACGTCAATAAAAAGCGGCTCACTTTGCCGCCATTTTCATTTATAATATTCGCTTAAAATTTTGATATTGATTAAGTAAAGTCAGGATAAATACTTAAACAATACGGTTGACAATTCTCCATACTTCCCCATCAGAACGAACATAGGGAACAGAGATAGTTTTAAATCCGGTAATGAAAGGTTTATTGTAAATATGCCAGTACATGGGGCTAAGTTCGTCAGCACAGGCTTTGAGTAATTTCACTTCTTGAGCTAGTTCTTTGGCTAGTTCGTTGACTCGTTGGGCGTGAATTTCTGCAAATTTTTTGCCTTCTTCTAGTTCTTGTTTTTGTTTGGCAATACGTTGTGAGTAGGAAAGAGATTCAAATAAATAAATTTCTTTACGGCGTTTTTGTTTTTCTAAATAGGCGATCGCATTGTCTATACCTTGAATTTCGGCGGCAATTTCGGGATTTTCCCTAGCTTGACGGCGGTATGCTTCAGCTATTGCCAAAGCAGAACTATTTTCTGGTGATTCTATATGATTTTGGTTTAATTCTGCCCTTTCTTTTTGCAGTGTTTGAATTTGTGAGTTGAGTTCCTGGATTTCTGCTTGAATTTTATCCATATGTATCATGATTGGGGATAAGTGAAAAAGCTGTTATTTCTTCTAGGCGATCGCCAGAACTAAACCAGAACTAAATTTATAGAAATTCAATCAATTTGACAACTTTGATAAAATCAATCCTGAAAATTCTCTCATCCTGGACATCCTGATTCTGACAATTACCCATGACTAATTACAAAACTACCGCTCCTTGAACATCAATGGGAAGCGATCGCACTGTAGATTTTATTCCCACCTGTTTCCAAGCATTAGTCATGGCTGATGCTACCATTTGTGTATGTAATGGATCAGTTAAAGCTAACAAAGTCGGGCCAGCACCACTAATTACTATGCCATAAGCACCAGCAGCAACCGCAGCTTTTTCCACAGCATCGTAACCAGGAATTAAAGCCTGACGATAGGGTTGATGTAACTTATCTTGTAAAGCCGCCTTTAACCATTCTTCCCGATTAGTTGCCAAACCTCGTAACAACAAACCAAAATGAGCAGTATTAAAAATTGCATCACCACGACTTACCTCTGTGGGTAAAACTAGCCTAGCTTCAGAAGTTGACAGTTCAAAATCAGGAATTGCTACTACTGGGATAATATTTCTGTGCCAGGTAATATCACAAATTTCCCATCCATTACTGCTAGTAGCGGCTAAACGACATCCCCCCAAAAAAGCCGGGACAACATTATCAGGATGTCCTTCCATAGCGATCGCCAATTCCATCACCTGCACATCAGACAAAGGTAAACCTGCCAACACATTTGCCGCCACTAAACCCCCCACAATAGCAGTAGCAGAACTGCCTAAACCCCTTGCTAGAGGTATACCCAACTTGATTTCAATTTTCACAGATGGCGGAGTTTGTTCTATATAGTTATACAACTTTGTAAAAGCCTGATATAACAAATTACTTTTATCAGTTTGCACCTTTTCCGCTTCTATCCCAGAGGCTTGAATAATTAACCCACTATTATTGAGAGTAAAAGTAACCTCATTATGAAGTTGTAAAGCCGCACCAATACAATCAAAACCGGGTCCTAAATTTGCAGTTGTAGCAGGAACTTTAACAGTAACATTAGAAACTACAGACATTTTTAAAAATTAAAAAGTAAAAATAGATGACTTTAATAGCATCCCATGTCAAGAGGCCATTTTTCCATAACCGCTCATTAATTTGGGAAAAGGATCAAGTAGTTTCTTCCCTCAACCCTTTCCCAAAAACTGCTTACTTCACCGTAGCCAAAACTGAGTTAACCTCCACCTCAGCAACCTTATGACTTGAAAAACCACCAGCATAAATACCAGGGTTAGTTTGAGAAATCACAGTATAAGACTGACGTACCCTCGCATTTACAGCCACAGTTTTAGCATCATACATCTGCATAGCTACCTTGGGGTAAAAACCAATCCCAATAATCAACACTAGAAAACAGGCTGCAATAAACACTTCACGGGGTCTCGCATCGCCATAAAAAGATTGATTTGGTAATAGACAATCCGTCCCAAAACAAGCTGTACCTTCATCTTCCAGATTTTCTGAACCTGCATTATCAATATCACAGATCAGGGCTAAATCCTTGCCATAAAACACCTGACGCAGCATAGAAAGTAGATAAATAGGTGTGAGGATGACACCCACCGCAGCCAAGAAAACTGTCACAGTGCAGAAAGTGGAACTATAAACATCGCTAGTTGTCACACCCACAAACACCGATAATTCACCTACAAAGCCACTCATCCCTGGTAAAGCTAAAGATGCCATTGCACTGATAGTAAATAGGGCAAACACTACAGGCATAGCTTGACCAATACCACCCATGTCTTTCATCACCATTGTGTGGGTGCGGTCATAGGTAACACCAGCCAGGAAGAATAACACGGAGGCAATTAAGCCGTGGGATATCATTTGCAACATAGCCCCATTCATACCCAAGTCGGTGAAAGAGGCTAAACCTAGTAACACAAAACCCATGTGAGAAATAGAGGAAAAGGCCAAACGCCTTTTCATATTGGTTTGGGCAAAGGAATTTAACGCACCATAGATAATATTGACAACACCGAGAACTGCTAGAACCGGTGCAAAGTAAATATGGGCATCGGGTAAAAGTTCCATATTTAGGCGAATTAAACCGTAACCGCCCATTTTCAGCAATACACCAGCCAAAATCATAGATACAGGAGAAGAAGCCTCACCGTGGGCATCTGGCAACCAGGTATGTAAGGGGAAAATAGCCAATTTGACCCCAAAAGCCATAAACAAACCTGCATACAGCAGTAACTGTAAAGTGAGGGGATAATCTTGACTGGCTAAGGAGGTGATATCAAAACTAATGTTACCGTCACCATATAAACCCATTGCTAGGGCAGCTACTAAGATAAATATAGAAGCTGCGGCGGTGTATAGTATAAACTTTGTCGCGGCGTAGCGGCGTTTTTGACCACCCCAAATACAAACTAATAGATATACGGGAACTAATTCTACTTCCCACATGATGAAAAATAACATCAAGTCTTTGGCAACAAACACCCCAATTTGTGCTGCATATAACACCAACATCAGGAAGTAAAACAGCTTTGGTCTGCGGTCAACTTGCCATGCAGAAAAAATTGCCAGGGTAGTGACAAACCCTGCTAAAAGTACCAAAGGCGCGGAAATACCATCTACTCCTACAGACCAGTTTAGTCCTAATAAGGGCATCCAGGCATAATTTTCAACTAATTGAAAATTCGTATCACTAGGATTGTAATGTAGCCAAAATGCACAACACATTAACGCAAAGTCAGCGATACCCACACCTAAAGCATACCAGCGGACAATTTTGCCATCTTTATCAGGTAGTACAGGAATTAAAAAAGATGCTAGGAGAGGAAAAAGGATAATTGCGGTGAGCCAAGGAAATTGATCCGCCATCATGTCAATAGAGAAAAATACTTATTTGTGTAATGATGACATTGTACTAAACTTTGTAACAATTTCAGCCTAGAGATTTTAACAGTTTCTTAAGCATTAGCTTTTTGTAAGTTATTCGTTACAGTTTTTGGCGTTGCTGATGTTAGGGATCAAAATGATTTTGCATAAGGGATAACCAAAAAATAAATTACCCAATTTTGTGGGATGGGCATCCTGTCCTTGATAATTAGCGGGCAAGATGCCCGCACTACAATAAGTTTTTGGGTATTTTTTTACTTGGAAGTCCCTAAATCCAAAAACCCTATTTAGCTAAAACTTGTTTTAAAGCTGCCACCAAACGATCTACATTTTCAGGACGACTATTAAAACCCATCAAACCTACACGCCAAACTTTACCCGCCAATTCTCCTAAACCGCCGCCAACTTCAATATCATGTTCCAGTAATAACTGCTTTGCTACTGCTTTTCCATCCACCCCTTCAGGAATACACACAGTCGTTAAAGTTGGTAAACGGTATTCCTGGGCAACGTGCATTTGTAAACCAATTTCTTCTAAACTTGCCCACAGATACTCAACATTTGTTTGATGACGCTGCCAACAATTTCCTAAACCTTCCTCTGCCACTAAACGTAAAGCTTCCCGTAAACCATAATATAAATTAATCGGTGCTGTGTGGTGATATGTGCGTTCAGTACCCCAGTATTTCCCTAACAACAACATATCTAAATACCAATTTGCAACTTTAGTCTCACGCTGCTGCAATTTTTCCATTGCCCGTGGACTCATAGTAAAGGGAGAAGCACCAGGAGAACAACCTAAACCCTTTTGACTGCAACTATAAGCTAAGTCTACACCCCACTCATCTAAAAAAATGGGAACACCACCCAAGCTGGTAACGGTATCTACTAACAGCAAAGTTCCATGTTGGCGGCAAAGTTCTCCTACATCTTCCAGGGGTTGACGTGCGCCGGTGGAAGTTTCGGCATGAACTAAAGCTAGAATTGCTGGTTTGTGGGTTTCTAAAGCTGTCTTAATTTCATCTACAGAAAATACTTGTCCCCAAGGTTTGGTGATGGTGCGTACATCTGCACCGTATCTTCCGGCCATATCCACTAAACGATTACCAAAATAACCAGCTACACCAATTAATACTACATCTCCTGGTTCTACGGTGTTAGCTAAAGTTGCTTCCATTGCTGCTGTACCTGTACCACTAACGGCAATAGTGTGGGGGTTTTCTGTTTGCCATACATAGCGCAATAAAGATTGTATTTCATCCATCATCGCTAAAAATGCTGGATCTAAATGCCCTAAAGGAGTGGTGTTCATGGCCTGCAATACCGCAGGATGGGCATTAGATGGTCCAGGACCGAGTAATAAACGGTTGGGAACTTCTAAAGGTGAAAGTTGTAAACGTTGATTGTCGTTGATGGCAATTGTAGATGTCATAATTTATTTACAGTTAAACAGTCATGACAACTATTTTCTGGTAAATTATGGGATTAAAGCAAGGAGTTTAAGTAAACTCAGATTTTTTTCGTGTTCTTTGAGCAATTACCAATTACCAATTACTAAATAATAATGATTTTTTCAGGTAAAAGACCTAATAATTTAGGCATTAAAGATGGTAGATTAACACCCTGTCCTGCTAGTCCTAACTGTGTTTGTAGTCAGGATACTGATTCTTTGCATCAAATCGCACCGTTGAATTTTACATCTACCCCAGCACAAGCATTATCTCAACTCAAAAGAATTATTCAATCTTTACCTAGAACTAAGATAATTACGGAAGCTGAGGACTATTTATATGTAGAATTCAAAACTGCTTTGATGGGATTTGTAGATGATGTAGAATTTTATCTTGACCGTGATTTAAATACTATTCATGTACGTTCTGCCTCTCGTTTGGGTTATGGCGACTTAGGGCTAAATCGGCAACGAATAGAAACAATTCGCGCTCAATTTAGATGACATTAATAAACTGAATTAGTGCGAATATATCCATTGTCTTGAGATAGTTTTTCCGCCAAAATCTGTTTGTAAACTGCTTCGTAACCATCGGTCATTTGTTTGACACTAAAATTGCTTTCTACATATTGCCGACAAGCATAACGGTTTAACCTGTTTACTTTTTCAATAGCTTGAGTACATTCTGTGATGTTATTACAAAGAAAACCCGTTTCGCTATCGGCAATTACTTCTGGTGTGGAACCCATTCGCATGGCAATTACTGGTGTACCTGCGGCCATTGATTCTACCATGACTAAACCAAACGGTTCTCGCCAAGTAATGGGAAATAAGGTGGCGTAAGCTGCACCCATGATCACATTTTTTTCTGCATGATTAGCTTCACCTAAATATTGAATTTGCTTACCATCTATCTGGGGTTTAATGTCTTGTTCAAAATAGTCTACATCTACTTTATCTACCTTGCCAGCTATTTTTAATGGTAAATCTACTTTTTTAGCAATTTCAATGGCTAAGTGTGTTCCTTTTTCTGGGGATATCCTACCTACAAATGCTAGGTAAGGTGGGTTGATTGGTTGGGAATAAAATTCATAACTACTAACATCAATACCATTGTAAATTGTGCCTACATAATTTAATCCTAGTCTTGGTTCTCTTTGGGCGTTGGAAATACTCACATAGGGCTGTTTATTGGCATATTTAAATATTTTTTCGTTGTCTGGGGTGAAAATGCCATGTAATGTATGAACAGTTGGGGTTTTGACTAACTTGGTATATGCTAGGGGGGTGTGTCCTGCATGGGAATGAATGATATCAAAATTTTCAGCTTGATCATATACTAACGCTAGGTTGAGTAATTCATAAATACTGGATTCTTTGATGGTTTGATCAAGTCTTAAAGCACGGGGATGGGCTGATGATAATTTAGCTAAGGTGATAGAATCACCAGAGGCAAACAATGTTACTTCGTGTCCTCTTCTCACTAATTCATCTGTTAGTAAACCTACTACTAACTCTATTCCACCATAAGCTGGAGGTGGTACTCTTTCCCATAGTGGAGCAATCTGAGCAATTCTCATTATAACCTCCTAATTAAAATCAGTATTTTGTCTTAATAATTATTGAGTTGTGGTCATTACTAGCCTCACAATCTTATGTCTTAGATTGAATATTTTTTGTCTATCTGGAGTAGGGAAATGCTATATCCTTGAGAGGTAAATTATTATAAATAGAAAATAGTTCTAGGGTTTGGAATTAATAAAATGAGGCTTCAATTACTCAGAATTCATCAATTAATGATAGGATTTAGCTAAAATAGATAATTATGTTGATAGATGTACTAAGTTGGAATTAATAACAAAGCACAGAGTACACAAAATCAGAGAGAAATCAGGGATTTAGAAACTAGGCATGATTTTATTAAGAAATAGTATGATCAAAACCTTGACTATTATATTCAATGTCGTATAAACTAATACTTAATCTCAGAGATTCAAGATAAAATTAAGTATCAATATGAATATCTCTCAACACAGCAAAAAAAAGCCAATTACATGGCAATCAGTTTTCTCTATCCTGGTATTTGTGTTTATGTACCTGCCTATTTTTGTATTAGGCTTTTATAGTTTCAATCAGTCACCTTATAGCGCTACTTGGCAAGGTTTCACTTTAGAATGGTATCAAAAACTGTTTAGTGATGAGCGTATTCTTGCTGCTGTGAAAAATAGTCTGCTAGTTGCTGTTTCTGCTGTTGCTGTTGCTGCTGTTTTAGGAACTTTGATGGCTGTGGGGTTAGCACGTTATAATTTTCCTGGAAAAAAGTTGTATCAGGGAATATCTTATTTACCATTATTAATTCCTGATATTGCGATCGCAGTTTCTACTTTAGTCTGTTTAGCAGCTTTTGCTATTCCTTTGAGTATCTGGACAATTGTAGCTGCACATATAGTTTTTTGTCTTGCTTATATTGCCTTAGTTGTATCTTCCAGACTAAATAATTTAGATCCTCATTTGGAAGAAGCTGCTTTGGACTTAGGTGCAAATCATATTCAAGCTTTTATCAAAGTGGTTTTACCTCAATTAATGCCTGGTATTATATCTGGTTGTTTACTAGCTTTTGTTCTCAGTTTAGATGATTTTCTCATCTCTAGTTTTACCGCTGGTAGTGGTTATAATACCCTACCTATGGAAATCTTTAGCCGCATTAGAAGCGGAGTTAAACCAGATATAAATGCTCTTAGTGTGATGTTAATTTCTATTACCGGCGCTGTTGCTTTAATCGGTGAATTAATTCGGGTATCTGGTGAAAAGAAAAATAATTTGTAATTTTTATAGCAGGTGACAGGTAGCATAATTTCTCTATTTTGTGTGCGTATCTGTCCTTAATCTCATAAAATCTAATAAAATACCCTTTGCATTTTTGTGGTTTTAATTTCACATTATTATGCAAAGAGTATTGATAATAAATTAATCTTTGGTTGTATTCAAACTAGGACTTAATAATTAGGGTTTGCTGATAAAGTCTTGTCGTGGAGACAGGTGACAGGTGACAGGTGACAGGTGACAGTTTCAAGAGTTGGATGGGAACTATTTTTCCTTGAAGCAGGAATTAAATGCAAGGTTTTTCAGTTCTCACCTCATCAAAGCTTGCATTTTTTGAAAGTCAAAATCGCTAAAATCGTTTACCTGTAATGTTTTGAGATTTATTCAGCAAGCCCTAATTACTAGAAGTTGCTAAAGTTAGCGATCGCTTCCTGTATTTTATTCACAACTTCATCTACAGTTATTACTCCCAATTCCCCAGATGCACGAGTACGAATACTCAAAGAATTACCTTCTACTTCTTTAGCACCTACCACCGCCATTACAGGTATTTTATCCTTTTCCGCGTTGCGAATTAATTTACCCAGGCGATCGCCACTTAAATCAACTTCTGCCCTAATTCCTAAACCTACCATTTTCGCGGCTACTTCTTTGGTAAAGTCCAATTGCAAATCACCCACAGGTAACAATCTAATTTGTACCGGTGCTAACCACAAAGGAAAATCACCCGCATACTCTTCAATTAATATCCCGATCAATCTTTCTAAAGATCCAAAAGGTGCGCGGTGAATCATTACCGGACGTTGACGGGAACCATCCTCAGCAACATATTCTAAATCAAAACGTTCCGGTAAATTATAATCAACCTGTACTGTTCCTAATTGCCATTCTCTATCTAACGCATCACTGAAGATAAAATCAAGCTTGGGTCCATAAAAAGCCGCTTCCCCAATTCCTTCAAAATAATCCATTCCTAATTCTTGTACAGCGCGACGAATCGCACCCTCAGCTTTATTCCACGCTTCATCACTACCAATATATTTATCACTGGCTGGATCTCGGAAACTCAACCTAGCTTTAAAATTCTTGAGTTGCAGACTTCTAAACACCGTTAAAATCAAATCTACAACATTCAGAAATTCCTGATCCAGTTGTTCGGGTGTAACAAATAAATGGGAATCATCAACAGTAAAACCACGTACCCTCGTTAAACCTCCTAATTCTCCCGATTGTTCATAGCGATAAACTGTACCAAATTCTGCCAACCGCATCGGTAATTCCCGATAGGAACGTAATTCACTCTTGTATATTTGAATATGGAAAGGGCAGTTCATTGGCTTGAGGACAAAACCCTGTTCTAAAGCTTTTGCTTCCTCATCTTCAGCCATTAAAGGAAACATATCTTCCTTGTATTTCTGCCAGTGTCCCGATGTTTTAAATAAGTCAACTCTGGCAATGTGGGGAGTAACTACAGGTAAATAACCCCGTTTGAGTTGTTCTTTTTTGAGAAAGTCTTCTAGAATCGTTCTCAGTAAAGTTCCCTTGGGAGTCCACAGTGGTAGACCAGGCCCCACAGGATCAGCGAAAATGAATAATCCTAACTCTTTACCCAGTTTACGGTGGTCACGTCTTAATGCTTCTTCTTTGCGGCGTTTATATTCTGCTAGTTGTTCGGGAGTTTCCCAAGCGGTAGCATAGATACGTTGTAACTGTGCTTTAGTTTCATCTCCCCGCCAATATGCACCCGCTACGCTTTCTAATTCTAGTGCCTTGGGGTTGATATCTTTGGTACTTTCCACGTGGGGACCAGCGCACAAATCCCACCATTCTTCCCCTAAATGATAAATAGTGATCGGTTCTTCTTTGATATCTGCAAGAATTTCTAATTTATATGGTTCTTGAATTGCTTCAATTCGCTTTGTGGCTTCCTCCCGGCTGACTTCTTCCCGAATCACTGGAAGTTTCCGGTTGATGATCTTAATCATCTCTTTTTTGATGGATTTTAAATCCTTATCACTGAAGGGTTCGGGGTTATCGAAGTCATAATAAAAGCCGTTTTCAATCCAGGGACCAATGGTAACTTGCGCTTTGGGAAACAGCTTCTGCACCGCCATGGCCATGACGTGGGAAGCAGTATGGCGAATTTTTTTTAATGTTTCTGATTCGCTGGTACGAGGTAAATAGATTTTCTCTGCTGGTTGGTTTTCTTGATTTGGCGACATCGGCTGTTAAACTTTGGGCGAAGTGATTAAAAATATTGTTGACAAAAATATCTTTACAAGATGATAAGCCACTGGCTATGGTTTCTCCTAATTTATCCTAGCCTGATGCTGCTGAGGCAAATTCACTGGTTGAGAGAGGGAACAGGAAAATCAGTTGTGTAAATAAAAAAATATTTATCAGCTATTGATGCTTTTATTTTGGTGGTAATTTCTGATTTTACTTCTTTAGACAGATTCTAATATACATCAAAGGGGTTGTTACAAATGCTTTGTTTTGACTATATGATTGTGCTGTGTATATAAAAATGCAGATTTTGGATGGTAATTCAGAAAATTAGATTATTGTTAAGATTCGTAAAAAGCGTTAATATTAAGAAAACACTAGGAAATGCGCTTTTCATTTATGGGAGATTCAAATTCACCAAGTCCCGAACTACTCCAATCTGTTTTAGATCCATTGCTGGACGACTTTGAATATTGGTTTGTGCGATCGCGTCAACTCTTGGAAAATGAGAACATCTCATTTATGAGTGATCAAGAACAACTTGATTTACTTAGCCGAGTTACTCAAGCTCAATCAGAATTAAGCGCATCCAAGATGCTGTTTACTGCTACTGGTAAACAGGTGGGTATTGATATGGCTACTCTTATCCCTTGGCATCATTTATTAGGTGAGTGCTGGCGTGTGAGTATGCGCCATCGTCAGTCTAAGCAAAAATGACCTAAAGTCTCACAAACACAAATTGGAACATAAGAATAAAATTCTTAACATTGTTTTCATAAAAAAATAATGTATACCATGTTACTGTAATCAAAATAGATTACAAGATATCAAGTCGCAGATAGACCATTTAAAACTTGCTTAAAATTTGCCATCACGGTAAATCACGGATGAGTATAATTTTCAAACTATAGAGATAAAACTTTAGAACCTGTAAGCCCTGGAGGATATATTTATGCTACACTTACTCTACATTTTAGCCTTCACAGTTTTGGCAATTATGGCTGTGAGCAATTTAATCCGTAACCTGATTATGTTCAGTTTCGATAGGGAACGGCCTTATCCAACAAATTCCTCTGTTGGTTACTATGCAGGAAAGAGAAAATCTGTACCCCATCCAGAATTATTAGATCATACAGGTAATTTAATTAAAGAACCTTTATTGGTAATGCGTTCTATTAGTGTGGATGATGCAAGGGAACAATTAGATGCTTTGTATGAATCTTCTCCTAGTCAGAAAATTGAGCGTTCTGAAGAAGCTTAATTAATTAATTCATCCTTTTATAATTCGGGATTTTGCAGAGGTTGAGTTTTTTACTTGACCTCTAATTTTTTTGTTTTTTTTGTGTTTTATAGTGCTTGCAATTCATACATTCCAAAAGTCATATGATAAGTTCAGTGTTTTGAAATACAGTGATACCTATTTCTTCGACACGCTGCGCGAACGCTATCGCACTCCCCACATCCCAGAAGCATCAATTAAGCAGACATTAAACGCTGTGTAGGTTCAGGAATTTTTCGACCTAAATCTTGAGCAGTTTCTATCCATTCCTGCATAATAATTTCTATATTTTGCAATGCTTCTTGATAAGTTTCTCCATCAGCAGCGCATCCCGGTAAATCTGGAACTTCTGCGATAAATGCTTGGTCTTCTTCACTCCAATAAATAGTTATTTCATACCGTAGAATCATCTTAGCCTCCTAACTGATATTTCAGTAGAACTTCACGGATTTGTTTAACTTGATATGTTTTGGCTTTTTCTTGTTTGGGTGTCTTGTTGACTCACAAGTTATGATTTTATTGGTTCAAATCCCTATAATAAACTATTTCGGTGATACCTTCGGTAAGCTACCGCTAACGCACTTCCAAACCACAAAAAAATGATAATATACTAATATAATTTTATTCATATTACAAACTTATGAATGTGAGTTTTCCAATACCAAAAGAACTAGAGTCTTATCTTGAGGTTCAACTTCAATCTGGCAATTATGATACTGTAGCGGACTATTTTTTGATGTTGTTACAACAAGATAAACTGCGTAAGGATGCTCAAGCAAAATTAGCTAGTTTGTTGCAAGAAGGTTTGGACTCAGAAGCAGAACCTGTAACTGCTGAATATTGGCAGAATTTGCGCCGATCAATTTTTGGTACGGGGCAGTAGTAAGTATGGCTTTTGAGGTAATTGTTCGCAACCGTGCGACTCAAGATATCAGGCAACAAGCAAATTATATTTTGGTGAATGGCAATAGTGTATAGTTAAGGTAACAACATCAGCTAAATTTTTTAATAGTAAAAGTATGTTGCAAGCAATTGAAGGAATTTACAAAGATGGTAAAGTAGAACTTAAAGAATTACCATCTGATATTTCAGAAAGTCTGGTTATTGTCACTTTTTTAAAGTCCGAAAAAAATCACCAGAAAAATCAAATGATGAGGTTTGGTATGTTTTCTGGTAATAACCAATCAACAGAAGCAGATTTTGAAATTGCTGAATTTCATGGGGATAGTGAAGACAGCTTAGACTGGTCATAAGTAGTTATGAAATATGTCTTAGATACTCATGCTTTAATCTGGTTTCTTGAAGGTAATTTAAAGCTAGGTGCAAATGCTAAAACTATCCTTTGTGATCCTAATTCACAGTTAGTTATTCCTGCAACTACTCTAGCTGAAGCTGTTTGGATTGTAGAAAGAGGTAGAACATCTATTCCTGCTCCTAAAGATATAATTTTAGCAGTAGAAGCTGATCCTCGTGTGGTAATT
The DNA here is from genome assembly GCF_038050375.1 of Okeanomitos corallinicola TIOX110. NCBI lineage: Bacteria > Bacillati > Cyanobacteriota > Cyanophyceae > Nostocales > Aphanizomenonaceae > Okeanomitos > Okeanomitos corallinicola. The sequence goes on from NZ_CP150886.1 coordinate 3,182,240, forward strand.
TATCCCCTTGATCAAGATGTTATTGAAATGACTATGAGCTTATATTCTATTAATGAAATGCACGATAGACAAATTGCAGCAACTGCGCTAGTTATAGCAAATAAAGGTGAAGTTGTGCAGTTATTAACGTGCGACCAAAATATAACTGCGTCGGGTTTAGTTGCTATTGTTTGGTAGTTTGTAGGAGAGATCGCATTCCCACACCCCCAAACAGCGATCGCACTCCACACCCCCAAACGCGATCACTACTTTTCAGGTCTTATCAATCATATAAATCAGTTATTTACTCTTTGTTATATGATTGAATTATGTCTATCATTTCATTCTTTAAACTCTGGAGATTAATACCTAGTATTTCTAGCACTCTTGCTGCTATACCTTTTCCTTCTTTAACAAGACCTACCAACAGGTGTCCAGTGCTAATATAATGATTTCCCAGTTCTATACTTGTCTGTAGAGATAACTCTAATGCCTGCTTTCCTCTTGGTGTAAACGGAATTTCTTCAGGGACAAAACCACTACCACGTCCAATAATTTTTTCTACTTCAATACGAGCATCTTTTAATTTAACACCTTTCAACCTTAGAAACTCAGCACCAACACTAGTTCCTCCTCCAATAATACCTAAGAGTATTTGCTCTGTACCAACAAAGTTATGACCCAGACGGCGTGATTCTTCCTGGGCTAACATAATTACCTTAATTGCTTGCTCTGTAAACCTGCCAAACAGACCTTCTTGATTGAAAGTTGTTTGTTCAGCTAATTCTATTTCTTTGGATTGAATACCTATTAAAGTATTCTTTTGTTTCTCTTCTATTTTTGTTACAACTAACTTTTCAGACTCATTATTTTCGTCAGATTCTAAGTTAGGTTGATTTAATATTTTTTCCTTGTGACCTATCTGTAACTCAATAGGTTCAACATCCTCATCTCTAAGTTGCAAAATTTGCTGCAAGCGTCTCAAGTCGTCACGTGTAAGTTGACTTAAAGTGCCTTCATCTTCCACTGCTTCAATATATGCTTCTTTGTATTCCTGAAGATTTCTTTGATACTCAAAGAAAGGCTTTAGAACTTCATTTTCTATCGTATTTATCTCATCTTTTGATAATTTTAATTCAGTTTGCCGACGTTTGAGAATGCGACGACCTATGACTGTAATTTTCCCATCACGCACACATCGTTCTACTTCCTTTCGGTACTCCAATCTCGGATCACCTATGGGAGCCTTCGCTAAGTTAATCTTATAACCTTCTCTCACTGCATAAATTTCTGGTTTCATTGCCGGTGCTGCTTCCTGCACTTTTTTCCGGGCATATTCATGAAGTTCATCAATAGAAATGATGCCATCGTTATCAGTATCAGCCGCACCGTTTTCAATGCCTTCCACTAAATAACGAGTATAAACTGATAATTCTGCACCTTCCTGTTCAAAAGAATACTGCGTAGAAGTAGAAGAAGTCAGAATTACCCTTCCTTCTCCTCCCAATTGATTTTTAATATCTATACTGCTATCATTTTTAGCCTTCATGCCTTCAGCAAAAGCACCACTAAAACAACAATCTAGTATAATTATTTGTCGCCGAGAACGGCTATTTTCCATAAATCCATGTATTATGCTGGCAGCAGTAGCACTGCTTTTAACGAGTTCCCCATTGGTACTTTTGCGCGTTTCGCTGGTTGCTAGATAAAGTTTGTCATTATCATCTGTAATCCCGTGTCCAGAAAAATATAGCAAAACTAAGTCATCTCTGTGCTTATTAAAGAATAGTTCTTCAATTGCCTCTTCCATAGCTTGCCGATGAGGATTTTTTAACACATTTATATCATTTGCAGCAAAATCACCTATTTCTGGATCTTGTAACACTCGCTGCATAGCATCTACATCTTTAACCGCAACATTAAGGGTATTTAACCCAGTTTTATACTCACTCACCCCAATCAGCAAAGCAAATTTCGCCATTGTATCTATTTCCCACCATTGACAAATGCTTCTACTGTTTTAACTGCCGCTTCCAGTTCTGACAGACTGTTAGCTTTTACTTTTATTTTCTTGCCGTTTGCCTCTGCTTCTACTTCAATAGATTTGTTAGCTAGGCGATTTATCAAAAATCCAAACACTTGCTTGATGTTTTCAGGCTTCACAACAGCTACTAGTTTCCCTGCTACCCATCCTGTTAAAGATTTGTTACCCTCTGGTGGATTGGGGTCGGGGATTCGGTTAACCTCTTCAACGTCATCCAATGTCTTGATTTTCGCCAATAGCTTTTTAACTTCCTCGTTTTTTTCCTCGCTACTCAAGTCTTCGTCAATAAACGAAATGGTAATCTGGACGTTTGATGTGTCTGCCATATTATTACTGTGTAAATAAATTGACTAGCTATTTTCACTACATAAATTATTATAATCAAAAATAACCAATAAGCTTGATAAATCCATCATGAAACATGATGAGTTGTTGTCACTATCAACAGACTAATCAAACTAGACTCGTATAAACAATATGAGCAATTATGGCAGTATTCATACACCCAGCCACCACTGGGGTTAAAAATAGGCAGGTAAAAAACCTGCCCATCTAACTCTATTCTATACCCTCAATCCGATTTTCCACCTCCTGATACAACTCACGTAACCGGTCTAAATTCTCCTCACTCGTCTCCCAATAACCGCGACCATTGACTTCCAACAAAGTAGAAACAATCTTGCGGAAAGAATGAGGATTCAAATTCATCAGACGTTTCTGCATTTCCTCATCTTTGATGAAAGTCTCATTCGTGTCCTCATAAACCCAGTTATCCACAGCACCAGCAGTCGCACTCCAACCAGTGGTATTAACCAACCGTTTAGAAAGTTCCCGCACACCTTCATAACCGTGAGACAACATCCCCTCATACCATTTGGGATTTAACAACTTAGTCCGCGCATCCAAACGCACAGTTTCCGATAAACTTCTCACCTGTGCATTCGCAGTAGTTGTATCTGCAATGTAAGATGCAGGTTTCTTTCCATCTTTACGCAGACTTGCTACCAACTTTGTGGGGTCAGAGTCAAAATAATGAGAAACATCAGTTAAACTGATTTCCGAAGAATCGAGATTTTGGAACGTTGCATCAGCAGTCTGCAAAGAATTTTCAAACAACTGACGTGACTCATCCATCACACCAGGATTATCAGAATTGAAAGAGAAAGATTTGCGTTTCAAATACATTTCTTGCAACTCAGCTTCACTATCCCAAGTGCTATTCTCAACTGCTAAGTTGATGTTAGAAGAATAAGAACCAGAAGCATTAGAGAAAACACGAGTTGCAGCTTGACGCAGATTTATTCCCATTTCCTCTGCTTGCTTGACAGCGTGCTTGCGAACAAAGTTCATTTCCAAGGGTTCATCAGCTTCTGCGGCCATCTTCACACCTTGGTCAAGCAGGTTCATTTGGTTAATGAACAGGTCACGGAAGACACCAGAACAGTTAATTACAACGTCAATTCTAGGACGACCCAACTCTTTCAAAGGTATCAATTCCAACTTGTTCACCCGTCCCAAAGCATCGGGAACTGGACGCACACCAATCATCCACATGATTTGGGCTAGTGATTCCCCGTAGGTTTTGATATTATCTGTACCCCAAAGGACACAGGCAATTGTCTCAGGCCAGTTACCCTCGTTTTCTGCCTTATTCCGTTCCAACAACCTATCAACGACGATTTTCGCTGATTGCACCGCCGCAGATGTAGGAATAGATTGGGGGTCTAAGGCGTGTATATTTTTACCTGTAGGCAATACATCAGGGTTACGGATGGGGTCGCCACCGGGGCCTGGTAAAATATATTCACCTTCCAAACCTTGCAATAAACCACCGAGTTCGTTATCTGCACAAACTTGTTTTAAGCAGAATTCCAAATATTCAAACAGGGGTTTTAACGCATCCGCATCAACGCTGGTAAAACCTGATTTATACAGAGATTCAACCCAAGGTTCTTTTTTACCCATGTTGAAAAAGTTCAACTTGGAAACTAGGGAAACTCTACCTTCTGCGTCAATTTGTTCTTGTACCAAAGCTGTCACCGCTGCACGGGTAGCTTGGGTGATATTTTGTAATAACTGCACATCGGCTAAAATGCCGGCATCGTTACTTCTGTAGATATCTTCAATGTTGCGGTTTAAGCTTTTCGCAATAATGGAGGGTAAGCCGACAATACCATCTTCTTCACGATCTAGACTAGCAATATTAACTAAGGTTGCGATCGCTTCTTCCGCTGTGGGTGGTTTACCAATAATATGCAGTCCACATGGTAACAAGCGGGATTCAATTTCCATCAACCGACGATAAACGCTACCAACGATATTATCCCGTTCTTCCGGTTTCATATCCTTCGCATCGGTGTCTGGTAACTGAATGTCTTGATCCAGATTGACGATGCGGGCTTTGTCTATAATCGCGTTAACAATGGAAATACCGCGTCCACTGTCTTTCAAAGTTTGGTAAGAACCAATTAATTCACCCAGTTCTTTCAAACCTTTGTATAAACCAGCATTTTCCGCAGGTGGTGTCAGGTAAGAAATTGTTTCTGCATAACTACGACGTTTAGCAATTGTGGCTTCACTAGGGTTGTTAGCTGCGTAATAATACAGGTTAGGAATTGTGCCAATTAGTTGGTCTGGGTAACAATCTCCAGACATCCCCATTTGCTTACCAGGCATAAATTCCAATGAGCCGTGTGTACCAAAGTGTAACACAGCATCAGCGCCCCAAATCCGTTCTAGATAGGTGTAATATGCGGCAAAACCGTGGTGCGGACTAGCGGAACGAGAGAATAATAAGCGCATGGGGTCGCCTTCATAACCAAAGGTGGGTTGGACACCAATGAAGACGTTACCGAACTGCTTACCATAAACTAATAGATTTTGTCCATCGCTGTTTAGGTTTCCTGGTGGTGGTCCCCAGTTTTCTTCTAAGCGTTGGGAGTATGGTGTCAGTGCTTCATATTCAGGGACTGACATTTTGTAAGCAATGTTGAGTTCGGGACTTGCGTACTGTGCTTGTGCGTCGTGGATGACTTGTTCCATCAACTCTTTCGCTGTTTCAGGAATGTCTTGTACGTCGTAGCCGTTATTTCTCAGTCCTTTGAGAACTTCATGGATAGAACCAAATACATCTAAATAAGCCGCAGTTCCCACGTTACCTTTATCGGGTGGGAAGCTGAAAACGGTGATGGCAACTTTTTTATCTAGTTTGGGTTTACGACGCAGGTTAGCCCATTTTAAGGCCCGTTGAGCTACGATTTCTACTCTATCTTGGAGTGCGATCGCTCGACCGGTTGCCCCATCTTTACCTGATAATATGATTGGCTCAATCGCCCCGTCAAGTTCAGGAATAGCAATTTGTAAAGCTACTTGAATGGGATGTAAACCTAAATCACTTTCTAGCCATTCTTCGGTGGTTTGGAAGACCAAAGGCAAGGCTACCATGTAGGGACGGTTGAGGCGTTTTAATGCTTCGATAGCTTTAGGATGATCTTGTCTAGCTGGGCCACCAACTAAAGCAAAACCAGTTAAGGAAACTACCGCATCTACTAACTGTTTATTGGTTGTTGGTTCATAGAAATAAGCTTCTACAGGTTTAGAGAAATCCAAACCACCAGCAAATACAGGGAGAACTCTTGCACCTAAAGATTCTAATTCCTGGACAATTGCCACATAATGTGCATCATCCCCAGTCACTAGGTGAGTTCTTTGTAAAACCAAACCTACGCATGGTGCGAGGGGGTCTTTGAGGTTTGAGGAAATATCTTTGCGAGCAGAATACCAGTTCAGATATTCGCGTACATCTTCAAACATGGTAGTGGCTAAGGGATGCCAAATACCCATGTCAGGATAAACAACTGGTGCTTCATACTTAGCAGCAGCAAAGCTTTCTTTTTCTGCGCCTTTTAATACGTATTTATCAGCCAGCATCAGCAGGAAGTTTTCCAGGTTTTCCGCTGAACCACCTAACCAATACTGAAAACTGAGCATGAAGTTACGAGCATCTTGTGCTTTTTCCATTGGTAGGAATTTCAGCACTTGGGGAAGTGTCCGCAACAACTTCAACATTCCATCTTGGAAACCAGCGCCAGATTTCTCTTTGCGCTTTTTCATGAAGTTGGCAATAACGCTCTTGGATTGTCCCAACTGTGCCAAGGAGAAGCTACCCATTTTATTAAGGCGCATTACTTCGGGCATGGAGGGGAAAACAACCGCTACATCAAATTTATCCCGGTGTGGTTCTACTGCGGCTATGAGTTTTTGTGCTAAGTCTTCAATAAATATCAGGGAAGCGATGAATATATTAGCACTAGCTATATCGCGTTTGAAAGCTTCATAGTTTTCTGAGTCGCGCAGTTCTTCGATTAAGTAACCACTAATTTCTATAGCTACGCTGGGGTGGTTAGCGTTTATTTCCCGTACTGCTTGGGATAAAGAACTTTGATATTGGGACTCAAGGACAATGTAAACGACCTTGATTAACTTACGTCCCCGTAAATCGTCAGGTGCAATATGTCGAATTGTGGACTTGACCTGGGTGAACATTCAGATAAGCTCCTTTGAGGCGTGTTCTCTACTGGAAGTTTTTAACTTCCATTTTCTTCGGCAATTAAGAGTTTTGTACCAGAAAACTCCTATTCAGTGGGGATTTTATCCCGGAACTGAAACAAAATGATATAAAAAACGTAATCATTATTGATAAATCTTAACAATTAATGAAGCTTCTCTCACCTGGGTTTAAATTTTGTTTACATACTTGTTTCAGCATTTAGTGCTAGTGATGAAAACAATTACTACACAATGTAAGGTTGAATAGAACTCTACAAAAAGAATGATCCAAGTTTTTGACATTAATCTGCGGCGTTGCACAGTATTAATTCTCTCCAATTACGGTATTGACTTATGGTATTCAGCATATGATATAATTCTTGTCAAAAAAAGTAATAAAAAGTAGTAATTATTACTTAGGGGCAGTATTGCTTAAAATATCTGATTCATCAGTCACGTTGTCAATCATGCCCGTATTTTACAAAAACCCAAGGCATAAAATATGACTAATAGCAATCAAAAATCCGGTTTTGTTAATAAGGTTAAATTCGCTCTAATTGGTACACTTGTTTTGGGTGGAGGTAGTTTAGCTTTAATTTTTAGTCAAAATTTAATAAATAGGAATCAAACCCAAAGCAATCCACAATTCAATATTAGCAATAACAATAAAAGTCAGGGAGGAAAGTCAGGTGACATAATTATTAAACCAAATCCAAATCCATTACCGGAAAACAATTCTTCGAGTAACCAAAAACCTGGCTCTTCATCTGCCCCTACATCTCCTAGCGATGGACTTAATCCAACTAATACTACCCCAACAATTGATGTTCAATCTGCTAATGTACGCTGGAGTCTCAAATATCCTGTTTATAAAATAGAAAACAAAGACTGTGATATAGCAGGGACAGCAGCAGTAATTTTAAATCAAGGTTCTGGAGGTACACTTAATAGTAGTCAACTCCTAAATGTTTATGGAAATTCGAGGATTCAGGGGACTGTCACTGCCTCTGGTAAAGTTAATATATCCATCAGTAGTAATAGTGGTAAGTATCTTCTAACATTAGATGGCGAAAATCCTCAGATTAGTTCTAATGAAACAGTGATTACAGGTAAAGCCACTATGCTGGGATGCCCCGATAGCACCTTTGAATTGAGTAAATAAAATTAGTGCGATAGCGAAGCCCTGCTGCAAGCAGTTCGCCTATTTTGTAGGGTGCGTTAATGAAATGTAACGCACCTTTTTAATATTACTTAGATTTTAGTCTTTAAATTTGATATTAAACTTAAATTTTGGAAGCACCGTTGTTTTAGGGATATTTAGAATTGGGAAAAATTGCGAAGCGCTGCTGCAAGCAGTTCGCTATTTAGGCATAAGTTGGAATAGCGATAGCGCAAGCGCTGCTGCAAGCAGTTCATCTAAAATTGAGGTAGTGCGATAGCGAAGTGATCCGTAGGAATCGCCTTAATAATCCGTAACTTGTGGCATAATCATAATGTAAATTTTAGGAATACAAATTAAAAATTTAGTACAATAATGAATGAGTTACAATTTACTTGGGATGCACAAAAAGCCGAGAGTAATATTCAAAAACATGGAATTTCTTTTGAAGAAGCAAAATCTGCCTTTATTGATGATAATGCGCGTTTAATTTATGATCCCGATCATTCTCAAGATGAAGATAGATTTATCTTGCTAGGAATGAGTAGTTATTATCATCTATTGGTTGTTTGTCATTGTTATCGAGAAAATGATACAATAATTAGGATTATTTCCGCTAGAAAAGCAAATAAACTAGAACAGAAACAATATCAGGAGTTCTTAGTATGAGAGACAATTATGATTTTTCTCAATCCGTTAAAAATCCCTATTCTCAACAATTAAAAGAACAAGTTACAATTGATTTAGAAAAAGATATAATTCAATACTTTGAAGAAATAGCTCAAGAAACAGGTATTTCTTATTTGAATTTAATTAATCTTTATCTGCGTGAATGTATGGAAAATAAACGTAAGTTATCGTTGATAGAAAGTAACAATTAAATCTGTATTTCCATCTGCGATAGCGTATCGAAGAGATAGCACTCCGTAGAAATCGCTATTTAGGCTTTCCATTAAAATTAGGGTGGTTGTGTGCGATAGCGAAGCGCGACCTAGGAATCGCTGTTTGGGGATGTGGGGGAGTGCGATAGCACAATCGCTGATTTGTCAGTTCGCATTATAGATCGAGTCACTGCTTGGGAATGAGTATTAAAAATTAATTTATTGAACGATATAATATAAATAATAATTAGATTTTTCCAACCCATAAATAGAGTAAATATCATGCAAGAACAATTAACAGACTATCAACAAGAACTAACAGAACGCATTTCTCATGTTGTAGATAAACTATTTCGAGGTAGTAGTTTCTACATGGTGAAATTAGATCAACATGAAATGACCGCAACATTAATAGAATTATTTAGCAGATTTTCACCAGAAGAAATGAGAGCAATTAAAGAACATGATTTAACCAGAAGAATTGATAAAATTCTTGTGTTAGAAGCTGTTGCTGGGACATTAAACGATTTAACACCTGAAGAAATAGCGATTTTTGATGCAGCAGTAGCAGGAAAATAAAACAGTGAATTATTTACTAGATTCAAATATCGTTAGTTACATTTTAAAAAAGAATGCCATTGTAGATAATAAACTCCGAGAAGTCAATATTCAGGGAGGAATGGTATTTATTAGCTGCATTACTTATTATGAAATCAAGAGAGGACTTTTATCTATTAATGCTGTAAAGCAATTGTCGGAATTTCATATCTTTTTTCAAAAATATCAAACATTATTTTTAGATGATTTAGAAATTATTGAAAAATCCTGTGAAATTCATGCCAAATTAAAAGCCAAAGGTAAGCCTATCCAAGATGCTGACATTTTAATAGCAGCTACAGCAATTGTCCGCGATTTAATTCTCGTTTCTAATGATTCTGATTTATTAAGAATTGAAGGACTTAAATTAGAAAATTGGTTGTGATAAAAATTTAGGAATAAGTTGGAATAGCGATAGCGTTCGCGGTAGCGTCTCGTTCGCATAGCGTTCCGAAGGAATAGAGATAGCGCGGCTAGTAATCACTGTTTGGGGATGTTGGGGTGCGATAGCGCAAGCGCTGCTGCAAGCAGTTCGTTTAAAATTAGGGTGGTTGTGAGCGATAGCGAAGCACGACCTAGGAATTACAATACACTAATTATCTTTTATAAGGTTGAACTATGATTAAATCTGGAATAACAGCATAATGCTTAACATTAAATGTATGTAATGGTAAACCCAAAGAGATTGATGTTTGACCTATCAAAGCATCAATTAATCCAAGATTATGACTGAGATTATAATCTGCAAATGTTTCTAATGCTTGATCACAAGTTTCAGGTGTTGGCCAAATTACTTCAACATTAGCTATAAATTTGCGAATTTCCTGCAATTCCAACTTATTCTTACATCCTTGCATCAATTCCATCGCTACATAACCAGGTAAAGCAATTTCTTCATCTCGCAAAGAACTTAACCAACTAATAGCAGGTGGATATTTACGCAGAAAGTCAATAACAATATCAGTATCTAGGAGAATCATGACCTCTCTTTTGGGACTGTTCACGCAACTGACGAGCGTAAGTAAGACTATCTGTAATATCGTCCCTTTCTTCCCATAAACCGATCAAACTCGAATCAAGTAATTCACGAGCAGTTAATACCTTTTTCTTGGCAGGAAGAATGGATAATAAAACAATTACCTCTACCTTTTGTCCTGCTACCACAGGTAAATTTTGAAAAGAGATTTCACCATTTTTCTCTATGGTTTTTTGTAACCTAATTGCTTGCATAATTTTGTCATCCTTACAATAATAATACAATGCTAGTGTTTAATTAAACACATCTCTAAAATAGCACTGGGTGAAATCTCAATCCGGTATGCCATATTTTTCCTTAAATTCTGCAAATGCTTGATTTAAGGGCATACCCTCACCTTGTTCAAACTCATTTATACTTTGACGTATCTTAGCAATAGATTCTAGTAATTCCAGTCTATCAATCAGTTTTTGATAACTTTCAGCATCCTGAACCACAGCAGCAGCTTTACCATTCACAGTCAGCACAATGGGAGATTGAGTTTCTTTTAACTTATCCAAAAACATCTTTGCTCCTCGCTGAAATTCTGATAAGGGGTGAATATCGCTCAAGCTAAACGTCATAATTTCAATAAATTATTTGATAATTTAATGTTAATTGTATGAAAATATTTTGTCAAGGGAAAATATAGCTGTTTTGGGAGGTGAGCGATAGCGACGCGCTGCTGCAAGCAATTCGCCTATTTTGTAGGGTGCGTTAATGAAATGTAACGCACCTTTTGAAGGGTAATTAGATTTTAGCGCGATCGCCAATATTGTAGATTGAGTTGAAGTATTGGTAAACTTCGCCGAATTTATAGACAAATATAGTCATATATAGTCATTAATCACACAGAAGTCAGCTAAAATAACTCATATAGACTTTCTTGTGCAAAGGGAACTGAGCAAGAATTTTGTGCATTATCAGATCTAAGATATGTTAGTATATATGGGCGAATATTCATAGAAACTAGCTAGTGTATGCAAGTAGTCGAGCGGCATATCATTCAAAGAAATCATCCCCATTATCAGGAGATTGATAAATTATGTTTTGCTGCCAAAAACCTCTACAATTATGCTAACTTTCACATTCGCCAAAGTTTCATCTTTGCTCAAAAATACCTCGATTACAATTGTTTAGCAAAACAGTTAAAAGCGACAGAACCATACCGAGTCTTACCAGCCAAAGTTGCCCAACAAGTATTATTAGGACTACATCGCAACTGGTTAAGTTTTTTTGCAGCAATTAAAGCTTATGCAGAAGATAAATCTAAATTTTTAGGTAGACCCAAATTACCTAAATATAAACACAAAGAAAAAGGCAGACATTTATTAGTTTACACAGCCCAAGCAGTGAGTAAACCCAAAATGAAATCTGGGTTGATTCATCTGTCACAAACACAGATTCACATTCCTACAAAAGTAGATTATTGTTATCTAAATCAAGTAAGAATTGTCCCCAAGATTGACCATTATGTAGTAGAAGTTGTCTATGAAAAAGAGGAAACAGATTATGGTTTAGACAGTAATGCTATTGCAGCGATTGATTTAGGCATAGATAATCTAGCAACCTTAACATCAAACCAGCCGGGATTTATACCAGTTCTGGTTTCCGGGCGGATTATCAAATCAATTAATCGTTATTACAATCAAAGAAAAGCCAATTTACAATCTTTACTACCTGCACATCAAAAGACCTCTAAACGACTACAAAGTTTAACTAAAAAACGGAATTTTCGAGTAGATGATTATCTGCATAAAGCCAGTCGCTTAATTATTAACCATTTAGTCAAGTGTGGAATTGGAACTTTAGTAATAGGTCAAAATTCCTTGTGGAAACAGAATGTGAATTTGGGCAGTAGAAATAATCAAAACTTTGTTTGTATTCCTCATAGCCGATTTGTAAAGCAGTTGAGTTATAAAGCGAAATTAGTAGGGATGAAGGTGTTAGTTTCTGAGGAGTCCTACACTTCTGTAGCTTCTTTTTTAGACCAAGATGTGATTCCTACTTATGGCAAAGTTGACTCGAAAGAAGTTAAATTTAGTGGTCGCAGAATCAAAAGTAAACTTTATAGAGCAGGTAATGGTTTATTCATTCATGCTGATGTCAATGGTAGTTTGAATATTTTACGTAAAGTAGTCCCGACAGCTTTTAGTCTAGGGATAGGGGGCGTTGTAGTCCGCCCCGTCGGGGTTATTCCCGACAAATGAAAGGCATGAGATATTTGTCTATGTTTTTTGGAACTATGAAACCCAGCAGTTTCTCGTTAATTGGTTTGTAGTCAGTTAGGGATGATTTTGACAAAAATCTGCATTCACCGCACCTAAAGTTTATAATCCTAAAATGGTTAAATCCTGTGGGGTGGTCATCTTGCCCGCCAGACTTATACAAATTAAATGCACAACAGCTTATAACACGAAGGAAGAAGAGTTGAGAAATTTTACCTAAGTTCCACTAACTGCCATTAAAAACCCAAAAATCCTGACTTCTGACTCCTTGAACTTCTGAATACTGTTATGGGGCTAAAATATAAAAAACATTTTTGATCAAAGTGAATTAAACAGCCGTGAGTCAAACCGAGACAAAGGCACAAAACAACGAAAGCACATATTACGCTTTACTAGGACTCCATCCCTCAGCGTCCGTAATTGATATCCGTCGCGCTTATCGGGAATTGAGTAAACAGTATCACCCAGATACAACAGAACTACCTGCTACAGTTGCTACTGACAAATTTCAGCAAATTAACGAAGCCTATGCCACTTTAAGCCATCCAGAGCGACGTTTAAGTTATGATGTCAAAATTGGTTATTCTCGTTTTGGGATAATTCAAGCACCAACAGATTTGAACCATCCTGCACATCAACCATACAACTTTTCTAAATCAATGTATTTGGATGCAAGCGATCGCCCCCTATCATCCGGAGAAATCTTTGTATTATTTGTGTTAGGTTTAACCTTTGTAGGCTGTTTAGTATTGGCGATCGCCATTGCTGTTATTCGTGGTGACACAAATTTACAAACACAACTTCCCACCCTGAATACACAACAGCAAATTACACATATTTCTCAACTTTCCCAAACAACAGCAAACACTACTTTTGACTTTTGAATTAATTATGCTTCCCTCCAACAAACCTTTATACAGTCACCCGCTACCACAAATTGAACAATGGCTAAAAGACCAAGGTTGTCAACAAGATGAAACAGAATTACATTGTTGGCGCTTACAAAAAAGCAGTTGGCAAGCCGAGATTTGGTTAGATATTGAACAAATTGCCGTCAGATATATTCAAGCAAGTGAAAACGGTCAAGATATTCAACGCTCCTTCAAATATTCTCTCAGTCGAGAAGACATTCAAGCCGCAATTTTTGCAGGCCCTTAATTATTAGTTATTAGTTAATTTTACCCAATCACGAATCAACATTTCTAAACCTTACCAAACCGTCTTTCTCGCTGTTGATAAGCACATAAAGCGCGGTGAAACTCCCTTCTATCAAAATCTGGCCAGAGAGTATCAGTAATATAAATTTCACCATAGGCCATTTGCCAAAGTAAGAAATTAGAAAGTCTCATTTCTCCACTGGTACGGATCAATAAATCTGGATCAGCTATACCTGCTGTATATAAATGACTGGCAAATAATTCTTCCGAAATATCCTCTGGCTTTAAAATACCATCCTGTACCTTGTGAGCGATCGCTCGACAAGCCTGTAAAATTTCCTGTCTACCGCCATAATTAGTAGCAACTGTAAACTTAATACTTTGATTATTCTTAGTTTCTGCCATCGAGTAGGAAATTTCTGCTTGCAGTGCTGTTGGTAAAGCCTCTAAATTACCCACAAACTGAATCTGCACATTTTCCTCCACCATTTCCCGCAATTCCTGACGTAAAACCCGCTGGAACAAACTCATCAAAAACTCTACCTCTTCCTGTGGCCTCTTCCAGTTTTCAGTCGAAAAAGCATAAGCAGTTAGAGCCTTAATTCCCCAGTCCTGACAACAGCGTAACAAATCCTTGAGAGCATCAACACCCCGCTTATGACCCATAATTCTGGGTAGACCTTGACGTTTAGCCCATCTACCATTGCCATCCATAATCACCGCAACGTGCTGGGGAAGTAAATCTTTTTGTAAATCAGAAGGTAAATATAGCAGTTCAGTATCTTGTGTAGTCATTTTTCGGTCTTATTTTTTTGGCGAGAAGCAGACAATGGTAATCTGAGTAAACGTGAAATCAAAGTTAGTGTTTTGCTAGTAACTTGACTAATAAAACTGAAAAGACCCGGTGCGACAGCTTCCCGATCGACAGTTGGCGAAAATCGAGCTTCTAAAGACTCCTTTAACTTTCTAATAGTCAATGGACGATATAAAGTTCCTCGTTCGGCTAAGGAAATAGAACCCGTTTCTTCTGATACAACGACACAGATACAATTTTCGACTCGCTCAGTAATTCCCATTGCTGCTCGGTGGCGTGTACCCAATTGCCGCGAAGCTGTGCGCCCTGAAAGTGGTAAAATTATACCCGATGAAACAATCCGCGAACCACGGATTAAAGTTGCTCCATCATGTAATAAAGTTTTAGGTTGAAAAATTGTCTGGATCAGTTCTTTAGAAACTTCCGCATTTAATTTAACTCCAGGGACAGAAAAATCACGCTCATCAATTGGCCCTGAAGTTTCCAAAATTAGTAAAGCACCAATCCGATTTTTTGATAGTTCTTTAACAGCATCAACAATTTCATCAATGACGCTATCAGATTTGGGAATTGCCAAGCGGTGGGGTTGAAATAACTGCCGAAATTCGCCCCTTCCCAGTTGTTCGAGGAAACGGCGAAACTCAGAATGAAGAGCTACGGCCATAGCCACAGCACAACCAATTACCAGCTTTTCTAAAACAAAATTGAGTAGAGGTAGTCCTAAAGTACCGCTGAATGCTGAAGCCAGCATTAAAATGATAAATCCCCGTACCATCCATAATGTGCGGCGTTCACTAATAATCACTAGAATCATGTATGTTAACGCCAGCACTAACAGAATATCCAGAGTCCCAAGCAGCAAGGACTGTGACCATCCCAAGTTTGTCGTCAGCCATTGCTTCCACCAATCTCTCATGACATCTGGATTCTAATAGTCATTGATCATTAGTCATTAATCATTAGTCATTCGTCATTGGTTTTTAGCTAATGACTAATAACCAAGAACAAATGACTATTTTAGTCTTTCTGGTAGGCAATCTTGTCGAATTATGTCTTCATAAGTTTCCCGCTGCAAAATTAAATTTGCTTCCCCATTGGCCACTAAAACAGCTGCTGGTCGGGGTAAACGGTTGTAGTTAGATGCCATACTGTAATTGTATGCACCAGTTGCCATAACTACGAGAATATCCCCTGGTTCAGTTTTGGGCAGTTGGGCATTTTTAATCAGAATATCTCCTGATTCACAATGTTTACCTGCTAATGTGACTGTTTGTGTCAAAGGAACAGACATTTTGTTAGCAACTACCGCTCGATAAACTGATTGATAAGTAATGGGGCGAGGATTATCAGACATTCCCCCGTCAATTGTGACATAGGTACGAATATCAGGAATGGTTTTAGCTGAACCAATAGTGTAAGCGGTAACGCAAGCTGTGGCAATTAGCGATCGCCCTGGTTCACACAAAAGTTTGGGTAAGGGCAAGTTTTCCGCTGCACAAGCTGCTTGTACTACTTCACAAATCGCCTTTGACCATTCTTCAATGCTTGGGGGATCATCTGATTCTGTATATTTAATTCCTAATCCACCACCAACATTTAACTCTGTCAATTCTAAGTTATACTTTTTCGCATCTCGCAACCACTGTACCATTACAGCACCCAAATCTCGATGGGGTTGGCGCTCAAAAATTTGTGAGCCAATATGAGCGTGTACACCCACACAGTTTAAACTTGGTTGTTTACTCACATAAGCAAACACTTCATCTAAATCATTGGGATCAAAACCAAATTTACTATCTAAGTGTCCAGTCCGAATATATTCATGGGTATGGCATTCAATACCTGGAGTTAACCGCAGCATAATGCGGGTTGATGAATCTGTACTTGCCAGTTCCACCAAAGTTTTTAATTCATACCAGTTATCTACAACAATGGTACAACCAGATTCGATCGCAAAAATTAGCTCATGACGAGATTTATTGTTTCCATGTAGATAGATTTTTTCGGGATTCATCCCCGCTTGAATAGCGGTATAAAGCTCTCCCCCAGATACTACATCTATTCCTAAACCTTCTGAGGCAACAATGGCACAAACTGCTAAACAGTTCCAGGCTTTGGAAGCGTACAATACTTGAGATTCACCTTTATAGTATTGTTTGAATGTATCGCGGTACTGTTGGCAAGCGGCCCGCAAGGTTACTTCATCTAAAATGTAGAGGGGTGAACCAAACTGCTGGACTAGGGTTTTGACATCACACCCACCAATTTCCAGAAAATCTTGGCGATTAACTCTGGCAGTCAAAGGTAATAATTCTTGATTAGGAGAAACAGTTGTATCACCACTGCTTGTAGATAAATATTGATTGCCAGAAGGTTGAACCCCGACCAGGTGAGTCGTTACCATATTTAATAAAATTTGTCCTTGTTAAATTTTCAAGCGTGATTTACGCTCCCGATTCTCAGTTTACTGCTTTATTGGTAATTGCACATGGGGCATTGGGTATGGGTATTGGGCATTAGTAAAAAATCTTTTCTCTCTTTGTTTCCCCTACCTCCCCTGTTACTTGTTACCTATTACCTGTTCCCTAAATTGTGAAATTAACAGCTTTACAAATTCAATCCCTCAACTTAGAGCATTTAAGTAGTCTACTAGAACTTGATCAGGTATGTTTTGATGGTTTATGGACTATGGATGGCTACCGTCGGGAGTTGGAAAGTCCTAATAGCCATTTTTTGGGAATATTTCCGCCTTTTTCGAGTGAATTATTGGGAATGGGTTGTTTTTGGTCAATTTTAGAGGAAGCACATATTACTATTTTGGCGGTTCATCCTCAATATCAACATCAAGGTTTGGGACAGGCTTTGTTGTATTCTCTGTTGAAGGCGGCTAGTGATCTTGGTTTGGAACGAGCAACTTTAGAAGTTCGAGTTTCTAACCAGGCTGCAATTTCTCTATATCAAAAGTTTGGCTTTAAAACTGCTGGTAAACGCCCCCGCTACTACAAAGATAATCATGAAGATGCTTTGATTTTGTGGCTTTCTGATTTGCAGTATCCCAATTTTGAGCAAACTGTTAATGATTGGTATAAAATGGTTAGCGATCGCCTGGCTAAATCTGCTTGGACTTTATCCTTGGATGAGACATTAGATTGCAAATAACCTAATTACAGATCATCAAAAACCTATTTTTGATCAATTTTCATACTATTAAATTCTCAAAACTAATATCTATTTCAGATGAGAATATCTTATGTCAAGTATTGTAAATTGACAGTGTTTAGCTATTTATGGTATTAAAATTTATTTGGGAATAGATAAAAGAAATCTTAACAACATGAGTCTATTGTTGATCAAAATTCCCAAAAAAGCTGGTAAATTCGACCTCCTCACCATACTAGCTACATAAAAAATAATAAAAACTAAGTAATTAACCCATCAACCAGTCTGATGGCTAAAGGATATCTATTTTCTTGATACAGATATCCAAAATTTTAGCCTGTGCTAAAATCAGCGTACCGGCACGACGCAGGTGATGGGAAAAATGCCATGTTTGAACGCTTCACAGAAAAAGCCATTAAGGTAATCATGCTGGCCCAAGAAGAGGCCCGCCGTTTAGGTCACAACTTTGTTGGAACTGAGCAGATCCTCCTGGGTCTGATTGGGGAAGGCACAGGGGTGGCAGCCAAGGTGTTAAAGTCAATGGGTGTCAATCTCAAAGATGCCCGTATTGAAGTTGAAAAAATTATAGGTCGAGGTTCCGGCTTTGTGGCGGTGGAAATTCCGTTCACGCCACGAGCCAAGCGAGTTTTAGAACTATCCTTGGAAGAAGCACGCCAACTAGGGCATAACTACATTGGCACTGAGCATCTCCTGTTGGGTCTCATCCGTGAAGGGGAAGGCGTAGCAGCCAGGGTGCTAGAGAACCTGGGTGTGGATTTGTCTAAGGTTAGAACTCAAGTGATTCGGATGTTGGGAGAAACGGCGGAAGTAACGCCGGGTGGCCCCTCTGGTCGCACAAAAACCCCAACGTTGGATGAATTTGGCTCTAATTTGACCCAAATGGCCGTTGATAACAAGCTTGATCCTGTGGTGGGACGCGCCAAGGAAATCGAGCGTGTGATTCAAATTTTGGGTCGCCGGACAAAAAACAATCCAGTGCTGATTGGTGAACCTGGGGTTGGTAAAACAGCCATTGCGGAAGGTTTAGCCAGCCGTATCGCTAATAAGGATGTTCCTGACATCTTAGAAGATAAGCGTGTTGTCACTCTCGATATTGGTTTACTGGTAGCAGGAACTAAATACCGGGGTGAATTTGAAGAACGCCTAAAGAAAATCATGGATGAAATCCGCTCGGCGGGTAATGTCATCCTGGTAATTGACGAGGTTCATACCCTCATTGGTGCAGGTGCGGCTGAAGGAGCGATTGATGCAGCAAATATCCTCAAGCCAGCTTTGGCACGGGGTGAATTGCAATGTATTGGTGCGACAACTTTGGATGAGTACCGCAAGCACATTGAACGGGATGCAGCGTTGGAAAGACGCTTCCAGCCTGTAATGGTGGGTGAGCCTTCCGTTGATGAAACAATTGAAATTTTATATGGTTTGCGCGAACGCTACGAAGCACATCATAAGTTAAAAATTTCTGATGAGGCTTTGGTGGCGGCGGCGAAGTTGTCTGATCGATATATTAGCGATCGCTACCTCCCAGATAAAGCCATTGACTTGGTTGATGAAGCCGGTTCTCGCGTCCGCTTGATCAACTCCCAACTACCCCCAGCAGCTAAGGAATTAGATAAGGAACTACGGCAAATCTTAAAAGAAAAAGATGATGCTGTCCGTTCTCAGGACTTTGACCGCGCTGGTGAACTGCGTGATCGAGAAATGGAAATCAAAGCGGAAATCCGCACCATTGCTCAAACTAAAGCTAATGCAGCAGGTGGTGATGGTCTAGAACCCGTAGTATCTGAGGAAGACATCGCTCACATTGTTGCTTCTTGGACTGGTGTCCCAGTGAATAAACTCACTGAGTCTGAATCTGAGAAGTTGCTGCACATGGAAGATACCTTACATCAGCGTCTCATCGGTCAAGATGATGCTGTTAAGGCTGTTTCCCGTGCGATTCGTCGCGCTCGTGTGGGTCTGAAAAATCCTAACCGTCCCATTGCCAGTTTTGTCTTCTCTGGTCCGACTGGGGTAGGTAAAACTGAGTTGGCTAAGTCCTTAGCTTCTTACTTCTTCGGTTCTGAAGAAGCAATGATCCGCTTGGATATGTCCGAGTACATGGAGCGTCACACCGTCAGTAAGTTGATTGGTTCTCCTCCAGGTTACGTCGGTTACAACGAAGGTGGTCAGTTAACTGAAGCTGTACGCCGTCGTCCTTACACTGTGGTGCTGTTTGACGAAATCGAAAAAGCACACCCCGATGTTTTCAATATGCTGTTGCAGATTTTAGAAGATGGTCGTTTGACTGATGCTAAAGGCCGCACAGTAGACTTTAAGAACACTTTGTTAATTTTGACCTCTAACATTGGTTCTAAGGTAATTGAGAAAGGTGGTAGCGGTATTGGTTTCGAGTTTGCTGAGGATCAAACTGAGTCTCAATACAACCGGATTCGTTCTTTGGTAAATGAGGAATTGAAGCAATACTTCCGTCCTGAGTTCTTGAACAGGTTAGATGAGATTATCGTCTTCCGTCAGTTGAACAAGGCTGAAGTTACCGAAATCGCCGAAATTATGCTCAAGGAAGTGTTTGGTCGCTTGACTGAGAAGGGTATTTCTTTAGAAGTGAGCGATCGCTTTAAAGATAGGTTGATTGAAGAAGGTTATAGTCCTAGCTACGGTGCAAGGCCATTACGTCGGGCAATTATGCGCTTGTTGGAAGATAGTTTAGCGGAAGAAATTCTATCTGGACGGATCAAAGACGGTGATGTTGCTTTTGTTGACGTTGATGAAAATGGTGTTGTTAAAGTTACTGCTCAAGAGCGTCGGGAGTTGTTAACCCCTGTTGTTGAGTCTTAGTTAGGTTTTTGTAATTGTTAATTGAACGGTGGAGGATTTCGATCTTCTACCGTTTTTTTTGGTTTTTTCTCACGCAGAGGCGCGGAGAGGAGAAGGAGGTTTTTGTATAGGATAAAATAAAATATTAGATAGATGTAATAAGTAATAATAGGTGTTCTCAGTTATGATTTTTAGTGATGTTGTTCAAGCAATTAAAGGTTTTTCAATTGAGGAAAAGTTAGAAATTCAATTGTTATTACAGCAGTATTTGAGGGAAGAACGCCGCGAAGAAATTTATCACAATTTGCAAGCAACGAAGCGAGAAGAAGAAAATGGTGAACTTACTTTTTCTGCAAATATTGATGACTTGAAACAATTGATGGAAGAATTATGATAAGTGTAAGTTTTAGTTCTTCCTTTAAACGTGCTTTCAAAAAAAGGATTAAAGGTAATGTAGATTTAGAAGCACGCTTTTGGCAAAAGTTAGAGCAGTTTACGGCAGATCCTTTTGAACCAAGTTTAAGAACTCATAAATTATCAGGAACTCTTAAAGATTCCTGGAGTTTTAGCATAGATTATGACATTAGAGTAGTTTTTTACTTTACTGATGATGGAAGTGCTGTATTTGTAGATATTGGTAGTCATGATGAAGTTTACTAGATAAAAATTAATGCAGACAACCAATACCACATCATCCCACGTACCCGACCTAGTGAAGAATAATTGGAAATTTACAGAAGTATGGATAGATCAAATGTTATCGCCTCCATACATTCTGTTATTACTTTGTGATAGTGAGGGAAATTGTCAAGTTTATGATCCTAAACAGGGTGATAAGGTTATATTTTCTAGTAATAGTTATGAAGCTGCTCAGTTATGGTTATTGGAAGATGAATATGAACCAGTTGAAGGTAGGCTTTTAGCTGCTGAATTAGTGTGATTTAGTATATAAGATAGGGTGAATTATGACTAATATAAAATCTGTGCGTCGTCGTCAACAAGGTAGAATTTTTCCAGAGTTTACAATACCACCGGAAGAATTAGCAAAAAGGGAAGCTGAAAGAAACGCACGGGGAGAAAAAGCGCGGGTTGTTTTTAATCGAATTCGTCCTGAATTAATCAATGATCATTACAATTGGTTTATGGTAATTGAACCAAATAGTGGTGATTATTTTATTGATGTTGATGAAAGTGAAGCAGAGAAAAAAGCAAGGGAAAAATATCCTCAAGGTTGGTTGGTGACTTTTAGAATTAATGAAACGGGTGCTTGTGGACGGATATGATTTTAGGTAATTTCGGTGAAGTTGGGGAGTTAATGTTTGATATAGAAATTATTTCTGCTGATGGAGATAATTATGGGATTGAAGTTTTGTTAGATACAGGTTTTACTAATGGTTGGTTAGCACTAGATATACAAGATGCTGAAATTCTAGAATGGCCTTTAATTGAACGTAACAGTACGATGCGAATGGCGCGGGGTGAGGCTTTTTTTGACATCTATGAAGGTAAGGTGAAATTAGATGGAAAGGAGTATATTATTCCTGTTTTAGCTGCGGAAGGTATTCCTGAACCTTTACTGGGGTTGCAGTGGTTGAAAATATTGCCCTTATCTGTTAATTTTTCAGAGAGAATATTGACGCTGGGTTAATATTAAGTTTTTTGAAAATATTGATGAGTTAAAACAATTGATTGAAGAGTGATGATAATTGTAATGTCAATTACAACTTTGCAACGCTTAGTAAACACAAGATTCTGCTACAATAATATCCATCCGTAAATTTTCAGCATAGTTTTCACACTGCCAAACTAAACTATAATATATATGTACTACGATAATGTTTCTCAAGGATAATTATGTCTATCCAGTTTCGGTTTCACCCAGAAAAAGCTGTAGAAGCAGCAGCTATACTTATGAAGCTGCATGGTAAGCCTATCAAGTATTTAGGCTTGCTAAAAATGCTGTATATAGCTGATAGAATTGCATTAGAACGAATAGAACAACCCATAACAGGTGATCATTATGTATCAATGAAATATGGTCCTGTTCTTAGTGGTGTTTATGATCTAATTAAAGGTAAACCTATTGATGATGCTCTACCTCTTTGGTCTGAGTACATTTCCCCTGGTGATAAGAACTTTGTTTACTTAGTCAAAGATCCAGGAAATGATGAACTATGCGAAGAAGAAGAGGAGATTCTTCAAGAAGTATATCAAAGCTTTGGACATCTTGATCCATTTCATGTTGCTGAATGGACTCATGATTTACCAGAGTGGAAAGATCCTCATGGTTCTGCTATTCCCATTTCAGTAGAAGATATTCTGAAAAATGTTGGTAAAAGCGAGGAAGAAATTGAGGAAATTAGACAAATAGCACTGAGGGAAGCATATTTAGATGAGGTGCTACGTGTCTAGTCTTTCTATTAACATAGGAGATGTATTTTTAATTGATACACCTCCTAATGGCCAACATTTTTATGTCGTAATTGCAAAAACTTCTGGTAATAAATATTTATTTGTTAATTTAACAGACAAGAAAAATAACTCTGAAAGAGTTTGTGTTTTAGCACCAGATCCGAGTGTACCAAGTTTTATTAAAAAGGAATCTGTTATAGCTTACTATTTTGCTCGTGAAATGGATGCAAATGATCTTGCTATTTGTATAACTTCTGGTAGTCCTATTCCCAAAGATTGTTTATCTGCTGATATTGTATCACAAATTCAACAGGGAGGATTAATTTCTAAGAAGTTGAAGAATAAATATAAAACTGCATTGAAGAAATTTTTAGGAATTGATTAAATTAAACTTAGTAATGGGAAAGGTTTATTTGAAAATCAAGAATGATTGGGAATTGACAGAAGTATGGATAGATCCGATGTTATCACCCACCTATATTCTGTTATTATTTTGTGATAGTGAGGGAAATTGTCAAATTTATGATCCTAAACAGGGTGATAAGGTTATATTTTCTAGTAATAGTTATGAAGCTGCTCAGTTATGGTTATTGGAAGATGAATATGAACCGGTTGAAGGTAGGCTTTTAGCTGGGGAATTAGTGTAAGTTAGTATATTTTTTGTTTCGCGCAAAGACGCTAGGGAGCAAAGGCGCAAAGAAGAGCGAGAAAGTGATATATTCGTTATAATGAGTTTTATTGAGGAGTACGGGTCATTCCTACATATGAGCAAAAAACGCAGTTATTTATTCTGTGTTGTTCTGATAGAAATGAATAAATTTGTATAGGATAATGTTAGATGAATAAATAACAAGAGGTATTGCTAGTTATGATTTTTACTGATGTACTGGAAGCTATAAAAGGGTTTTCAATTGAAGAAAAGTTACAAATTCAATTGTTGTTGGAGCAATATTTAAGAGAAGAACGCCGCGAAGAAATTTATCAAAATTTGCAAGCAGCGACACGAGAAGAAGAAAATGGGGAACTCATGTTTTCTGAAAATATTGATGAATTGAAACAACAATTTATCAGCCGACGTGAACTTATAAAGTTACCTATAGAAGAACGAAAAAAGATTTTAGCGTCACAATCTGATTTAATGTTAGAGCATTACCAGCAAGATAAAGAATGGCAATAATTACAGACAGGAGACCTAATTTAATGTGTAAATGTGATTTCTTGAAGTCAAAATAGAGATAATTGAAAATTATGATTTTTCTT
Organism: Okeanomitos corallinicola TIOX110; assembly: GCF_038050375.1. NCBI lineage: Bacteria > Bacillati > Cyanobacteriota > Cyanophyceae > Nostocales > Aphanizomenonaceae > Okeanomitos > Okeanomitos corallinicola. The sequence continues at coordinate 3,206,331 of NZ_CP150886.1, forward strand.
GATGATGAAGATAATTTAATTGCACAGCAGCAAGATATAGAGCTATTTAACAATATTGGTTATTTAGACGATTTTGAAGGACGTTTAACTGTTTGGCTTACTATCAATCCAACACCTAGAATACGTTGGGAGTTTGAAGTGGCTAGAGGTGATTATAGATTTATAGAAAAGCCTAAAAGATTAGTTTCGTGGGAAGACACTAGCCCTAGTCTTGTTGTATTCGCTCCAAAAGCTCATTCTTCAGTAGGCTGTCGTAGTCAAATGAGTGGATATGCAGAAAAAGTCATTTATGGCAATATAGATACACTTGCTCACTATTTTAATTTCTATCTTCCTAATACAGATTTTATCAGACAGGCTACTGGTGGTAATTTCCAAGACTTTATTAATAACTTTAATCAACCATTAAAGGCCAACTTAGGAAATGGATGGACAGTAGAACTTTTTACAAATGAACACGCTTTAAAATGGTTAGATCCTAGACAAGTCAATCAAGGATCAATGATAACTTTAAAAATTCAATTATTTGATACAGATAAAGACAATATTGATAAAATTCAGAATTTAAGGGTTAAAAGTATCCTAGATGCTAGTAAAATTTTTTATGAGCTTTGTTTAATGTTATCTTACATAAATGGAGGATACGTTCAACCAATATATTTGACAGCAAATAAAGCAGGTCTGAATGAGAGACATCAACGCTCATCTTTGGCTATCTCTCAATTAATATCTCCTATTGAAGAAGTCGGAAAAAGCTTTTTAAGAAATTATGGAATAGAAGATTTATTAAATTTTATAAATTGTTTTTCCAATTTTCAGAAAATGCGTCAGCTTCCTCATTGGCAAGAAAAATGGATATTAATTCTGGAATGGTATTTTCAGGCTATTCCCAGAATATCTGAACGGAGAAGAAATCCTTTACTTCCTGTGGTAGTTAATGCACTTGGTACATTATTAGAAAATTTAGCTCGGATTATTTTAGTAGATGATGAATTAGATCAAGTTAAACGAGATATTAAAGAAAAACAATTCGAGAGGGATAAGAAATATCTCAAAAAAATTAAAGATTTAGGGTTAGAAAAGTACGGATTTAATTTAGAAAACGAATGGAAAGAAGATGGCCTAGCTAGGTATCGTCTTCGTCTTCTTCTTAAAAGAATAGGCATTAATAATGAAGAAGATAATATTAAGAATTTCGTTCGTATTCGTAATAATGCTACTCATGCAAAAAATGACGATCTAAACTTAGATATCATGAAGCAGCATGAAGTAGTGTGGACTGCAACTCAATGGGTAGATGAAATAATTTTGTGGAGACTTGGATACAATGGACAATACAAACAAAGAAGCCTAAAAACAGATAAACCCATTAATCCACGCTATGACCTATCACTTCGTGATTGTGATTGGTAATTTAGCTTAATAAAAATAGTGGCTGATGATGGAGGTAATCTGATCTCTCTTTGTTAGTTAATAGTGGAATGAGTGCGATCGCTCTGAGTTAGCTGATGGTGGAGGGTGTGCGATTGTGCGGAACTCAGTACCAAAGGCGATCGCTCTTAGTTAACTGTGGAATGAATGCGATCGCTCTTATTGAAAAGTGTGATAAATGCGTTAGCGTAGTTTACCGAAGGTATCGCGTGATTAACTCAAAGACTGGATATCATAAATAGTAAAAGGCCATTCAAATTCTTCAACCATGACAGAATTACTACAGCGTGCGATCGCTTTTACTCCTTAGAAATATGATTTAACTCCCCAGGTAAAATCACTGGAATTTCTGAACCTAAAAATCCAGACACATCACGAGTTACAATCACATCTACCATTGATTTCATAGCACAAGCATACTGCACAGCATCCTCAAAATCTTGAAAATTTAAAGCTACTGCTGTTTCTAAAATATTTTTATCAACTGTGCAAATATGTAAATCTGTGAGAATTTGATAAATTGCATCTTGAGCAACTGTTACACCTGCGGCTTTACGAATAATATAATAAATATTAGTAATTGTAGTAGCAGCAATAAACCCTATAATCTCACCTGCATCAATTTTTGCAAATAACCTAACAGCATCTTCTACAAAAGGTTCTCGTTCCAGTAAAAAATCTAGGACGATATTCGTATCAATAAAAACTCGAATCATTGGTATTTTTCAGTTAGATAAGTGACATAATCTCCATTAATATTCTCATCACTGGAGATATTTGCACCTTTAGCAATACCACGCAGTCTAGATAAATTACCCTTCTTTGATGGTGATATAGTTTCTTGTTGGATTGATTCTAATACAGTTTGTACTAATTGCCAGCGATCGCTCATTGGTAACTGTAATACTTGTTTTTGCAATTCTTGTAATGTCATGAGAAGATATCAAAAATTATTCATTTTCATTATATATCAATTTAATCTGCGGAATGTAGGCTAAAAATCCACAGATTACACAACATATTGAAAGGGTTACTGTCCAGGGCTTACATATAAATTAGAATTTGGTAATTGAGATTGATTAGGTTGTTGTACACCATAGATGTTATTGTTGTACCTGACTGGGTTTTCATATCCTAACGGAGCAGTCGAGTTAACAATTCCTTGGCTGGTAGACTGAGGCAAATTAGGATAATTAGGTATATTATTAGTGGGTATGTTAGTTAAAGTATTAACTGGTATTCTGATTCCTGTATTTTGAGGTTTCTGATCACCATTAAAATTACTGTTATAAGTTTGCGGTAGATTAGTTGTGGATTGCAAAGAACCCATCTGTGCATTCGTATTTAATCCATTATTATTACTTTGTTTAGTATAAATTGAGGCGTTCATAGCTGCTTCCAAAGGACTGATAACCAACGGATTTGGATTATTTACATTTTGGTAGTTTAAGTTGATTGCTAAATTATTTTTATCTATTATTTCTTGGCTTTTAGATGATGTAAAGTCATTTAAACCCACAAAATGATTATTTGGATAATAATCCTGAGACTTTAATAGAGTATTCGCCTGTTCTAGAAAAGGATTTTTGATTATTTCTATTTGTTGATTATTGTTTGTAGCTTCTGGGATAAGTTGATAACTATTCTGGTTAACAGTATTTGGCTGATTAATTACATCATCTACAAGAGATTCTTTCTTATTACTTCTATTCCTATCAGAAGGAGTAATATTTATAGGTAGGATATTTGCTGCTGCAACATCACTTAATAAGTTAGGCATATTATCAATATCGGCAGCAATAGCTTTTTCTTCATTAGAAAGTAAAGTTTCTTCAGTAATTTGTGGCTTATTAGCTGTATTTGCCTCAGAGTCAGTATTAGAATTATTTGGATTTACCAGTTCTTTGCCAACTTCCTGATTTTCAATTTGACTTAAATACTGGGAATCGAACCATAACTCCTTAGTTACTAGACCTAAAACCACTAAAAAAATTCCTGTCCCCCAAAAACGAGGGCGCAAAAAATTCGACAATCTGGCTCTAAGATAGCGCATATACACTTGAGAATACTTACGATTTGGCATAGTTTTGGTTGCTTGACGGCTAGATAAATTGACAAAAACTAGAAATTGTGGAAAAACATAGCTTCTTATATAAAAATACCAATGATCAGCTATATTTTATTCATAAATAACCAAGTTGTTTTCTCGCAGCAGCTAGAATAATTCGTTGTTCGGCACGAGCAATAGCGGTATAAGTGGTTTCTATAGCTTCAGGCTCTACAGAGATAGAAGTTATCCCCCATTCTATCAACTTATCAATAATTTCTGGATATAAAGCCGGTGCTTGACCACAGATTGAGCAGGGAATACCTCCAGCTTTAGCCATTTTAATTAACTGAGCGATCGCAGCCATTACCGCAGGATGACATTCATTAAACATACTTGATAATTCTCCGTATTCTCGGTTAACTCCTAAAATTAATTGAGTGAGGTCATTCGTGCCTATAGAAACTCCATTTGCTCCAGCTTTAATATATTCTGGCAATAAAAATAGTATGCTTGGTACTTCTGCCATAATCCACAATTGGAAAGAAGAATCCTGAGTTAATCCAGCTTGCTCAACTTTACGACGACAAAATACAAACTCTTCCACAGTTCGGACAAAAGGTAACATTAAATGAATATTTTTGTACCCTTTTTTTTGTAAAGCAGCCAAGGCTTTTAATTCTAATTCAAAAACTGCGGGATTTTTCAAATAACTTAAAGTACCATGCTCATCAAGTATTGATGTTTGTAAAGATTGTTTTGTATCTTTAGATAAAGATAAATCCTGTGATCTCCAATCTAGAGAACGATATAAAATTGGTTTAGGAGCAAAAGCACGGGCAAATTTTTCAATCTGCTCAGATAAAACTTCTAATAATTCTATTTTTCTCCCATTCAAAACCCAAACTAAAGGATTCTCCCCTTTTAAAATATTTAATATCATTAACTCTGAACGTAATAAACCTACACCATCTATGAGTAAATCTTGGACTTTATCAATCAAACTATCTTGACTGATATTTACCAATAGTTGAGTAGAAATCATAGGTAAGTTAGTCTGATGTTGAGAATTATTTATTTGTCTTTCTTTTATGTTTGTTTGTAATGACATTTTTTGGTCTTTTTCCCATTTTTTAATCTCATAATTATTCAAACTTTCATTATCAGAAAGACGATAAATTTCTCCTGTACTACCATCCATTAATATTCTTTCTCCACTTTTAATCTGGCTTGTAATATTTTTGGCACTAACGACAGATGGAATAGCTAATTCCCTGGATAAAATTGCTGCGTGGCTAGTTAAACCACCTCGTTCTGTAACAATTCCGGCTACTTCATGTAGTAGAGGCAAACAATCTGTGGTAATTGCTGGTGCTATGACAATTACTCCCTTGGGTATTTGTTTTACTTTAGGTTGTGAATTGCTCAAGATCACAAAAGCAGAAGCTATAACACGTCCTTTAGATGCTCCTATGCCCTTAATCAATTGCCAATCAAAATTAAAATTTTGAGGTATGTTTATTTGATCAATATAGATTTTTGATGCTTGATTTTTGTCGGTAATATTCCACTTGATGGTTAAATTATTCCCAATTTCATCAACTAATTGATTGCCCAGGATAATGATTTCTTTTATATGTTCATCTGACAAAGAATACTGTTTTTGTTTCTCTTCATTTAGGAGATAAGCAAAACAACAATTATTATATTTTTTTACTGATTGTATGGGTTGAGATTCATCAGTTAAGAAAGCAGGATTAGGATCAACAGAATAAGCAATAATTTTATTTCCTAATTGTTTTTCTTTGATGACTTTAGTCTTATCTTCAATATAATAAATATCCGGTAAAACTTCACCTTTGGTAATGGCTAGTCCTAATCCATAAGTAGCTTCAATTTCTGCACCATAATTATTAACTTTGAATACACCGGAAGCAATTACATTCTCTACAGGCTGCACCAATATGCCTAAATTAATTTGTTGTAAATTTACCCCTACTTTTTGCCAATACAGTAAACTCCTGGCACAAAATAACTGACTCCAAGTTTGTTTCAATCCTTGAGCTATTTCTTCAGGATCACAGAGACAAAACACTGACTCTAACAAGCCAGAAATATGCTCCAATTGTTGAGTGCCAGATGATATATTTAGGCTCGGTCGCAAAATTAAACATTGACAGTCCCAGGTCTTTGTAGCTTGGGAAATTTGACTTACCCAGTGGCTTGGTAGACTAGCATCCAGAACCTCTTGACGTAAGCACCTAGCCACGTGCTGAAGTTGCTGCCAGTTACCCACATCTAAATGTAAAGAAGAATGGGGTAAGTCAGCGACTAATGACTCAGAACTGTGGAGGGTTTCCAGAAATTCCCTCCAAGTATCTGCGGATATTACAAAACCAGATACTACAGGATATCCACTCTGTACGATTCTGCTCAAGTAAAAGGCTTTATCGCCAACTTTAGCACGGTCTGATAATTTAATCTCGTCAAGCCAGTAAAGTTTATCCACTCAATTTTTATGTGTCATTTATTCAGTAACTGAGTATCTGAAGTCAATTAGTCAATAACTAACTTTATGTTCAGGTATATTCATACATAGCATTTTTTGATGATGCTGATATCTAGAATAGACCTGTTAGGCAATTTTAGGTACAGCACTTCCCAATGTTATGAGGTACACATCTAGCGGGCAAGATATACGCACCATAAAAGTTTCATTATTCAATTTTGTACCCTTCATGAAAGAAATATGCTGTATGTATATGCAGTTTCATATTAGATTGGATAGTTAAGAAGTGTTTAGAATTACGGTTATTTCCTGATTTAGATACAGGTAAAGCTTGGTAAGAATCTGTACAAGAAATTGATGGTGAGTTAAGTAACAAAGTTAAAAGCCTTTTATTGTCTGATAGCGAAGCTTGAACGTAGCCATGTTTTATCCTAACTATTAGCATCACAATAGTTATGTTTCGTGAGATACATGATATTCTTGAGAGCGGGGGAACTGCCAAGCTTATCAAATCAGTGATGGAGATTAGCCATTGCTCAAGGACATTATCTTGAAAGTAAGACCAGCGTGCAAATTAATCAAAGCAATTAACTAATTACGCCCTTTTACTTATCAAGGCTATGGATTTAAATGTAGATCAGGCAATTAAAATTGCTAATGAAGCGGTTTTAAAAAAATGTTATAGAGGCTTAACTGATGTTGAAATCATAGTAATTAAAGGAGCGTGGAAACGAGAAGAATACGATACAATTGCGGCTAATAATCAGTATGCAAAAAGTTATCTTAGTCAAGATATTGCCCCAAAGCTGTGGAAATTACTGACCAAAGCTCTAGGAGAAAAGGTCAAAAAAAGTAATTTTAAAGCAGCTTTAAAACGATACTGGGAAAAGCAGTGTTGGGATAAGCAGTTTACAGATGAAGATTTATTACCGACTTCAGCACCAATAACTATTAATAACTTCCGGGATAATAGTAAGGTCAAAGAAACAACTAGTTCTTTATATTTAACTCAAGCTAAAGATAAATTACCGATTCCAGAATTATATGTGGAGCGTTTTGCTCTTGAATTTCTCTGCTCTGAAAAACTCTTACAACCTGGTTCTTTAATTTGGCTAAAAGCTCCTAAATTAATGGGTAAAACTTCCCTGATGGAAAGGGTGTTAGCTAAATTGAAACAGCAAGGCTATCGTACAGTCAGTTTAAGTTTACAGATGGTAGATACGCAAACTCATCTGATAGACCTGAATAAATTTTTACGCTGGTTTTGTTTCAATCTCAGCCGAGAACTGAAGTTACCTAACCAGTTAGATAAATATTGGGATGAAGAAGGTATGGGTGCGAAGGTAAGTTGTACAACTTATTTATTAGAATATCTCTTAGCAGCAGCAGAAACCCCTCTAGTTTTATACTTAGATGATATAGAAGTGCTTTTCCCTTATCCTCAAATTTACAAAGATTTTTTTACTTTGTTGCGTTCTTGGTATGAGAAAACCAGAAATCGTCCAAACTGGAAAAAACTGCGGTTAGCAATTGCTTATTCTCCGGACATTTATATACACACAAATCTTAATCAATCGCTTTTTAATATAGGATTACCGATAGAATTACCAGAATTAACTAAAGAGGAAGTTCAGAGATTTTCCCAACAATATGGATTCGTTGGAGATTCATTTTTAGTAGATTCTTTAATGCAATTAGTAGGTGGTCATCCTTATTTGTTGGAACTGGCATTTTCTCACCTCAAAAATTATCCAAATATCACCCTAAACAAGTTGTTAGCAGAAGCTTCTACCGATGCAGGTATTTATCGTCATTATTTGCGGGAACTCTGGTTGAGGTTGCAACAAGAACCAGAATTGCTCACAGCATTGCAAACGGTGATTAATTCTCCTCAACCAGTGCGATTGGAAACAATGTCAGCTTATCAGTTGAAAAATATGGGTTTGGTGAAGCTTGTAGGTAATGAAGTGGAAACAAGTTGTCAATTGTATCGGAGTTATTTTGGTGATGTGATTAGGAATCAGGTGAATGTAAATAATGGTTAAAATATGCCAGTTGTGTAACTCCTGATTACGAATCCTGTTATTTACTATTTTTGAATATTAGCCTGTTTATCTTCTAAACGGTCAAATAATTCACTTACAGGAGTTTCAAACTCTGTATTTCGTTTGTGTATGGACTCAATAGTGGGAATTGGAAAATTGATAGCAAAATTTCCCAATCGAATACCCAAAGGTCTTAAATGTCCACCTTTTAAATCTTCGTTAAAACCTTCAGGTGGTTTTTTAAACTTATTTTCCAACCACTGAACACTTGATAGAGCAAGTTTATCTGTTTTGAATGAAGTTAACCCCATAATATTAAATAGATCACCTTTTTTGATTAAGGCATAGGTTTCTTTTGGAGTTGGTTTGACATTAAAACCTAAGCCAATAATTATACTTGCTAAAGGTTGAGGGATAGCACTATCAAGACCTGTATTGACAGGAGCTAATAGTAAAGAGGGTTGATTTTTAATAAAGATGCTGCTAATTTTAATGCTGTCTTGCAATTGGTTAAAATTTTCTTCTCCACTGATGTAATATTGAATTAATTTTTTAGCCTCTTGACGCTTTATTTCTAGATTATTAATCAGAATTAAAAGGTCTGTCAAGATACTTTCAACTTTGCTTCTAATTTTTATTTCCGACTCTGTTGTATTTGCTGATCTAACTATACAATCAATAAAATGCCTCAGTTTTTCAATATTATGACAATAATCAGGATCACTAGGTTTACCAATTTCAGGTAAGGCACTAAATCCTTCCAAAAGGGCAATATATTTACAGCCAATACTATGACCTAGCCAAGAAAAGTTTTGGTCATCAAGATAGGTTTTATAGTCATAGCCAGCAAATATTGATCTTCTAACAAGCTCTGGCATTATTTCATATTGTTCTCTGATTAAAAAGCCAGCCTCGGCATAATGGTCAAAGGTAAAATTGAATGGCAAAATAACAATTGTATAACCATCATTAAATAAACGCTGAAGTAGAGAACGGTAGAAAAGCATTGGCCAAAATGTGCCAAAGAAAGCTCCACCAACAAATTGAATTACTCCTTCAGGTTTTGGATGTAGAGCTACCCAGCTATGAGAAATAGGTTTAAATTTCATTTTTGATTTCATGGTTTTTCTGGTTTGCTAATAAGATGTAGCAACTTGCAAATATAAATCTATAAACCTGCAATCATCGTTGATTGCAGGTTGCTACATTTACCTGATAAACATTTGTTAGAGGCTATTCTAAATTGTTAAGACGCTCAAACATTGGGAATTTTTAACTAACTAATCTCATGCTTGTTTGACATCGAATTTTTCTAACAGTATGTTTAGCATTTGACGCTGTTCATCAGGATTAAGTTTGCTTATTTGTTGAGAAAACTGATCGCTGCTGATGCTACTAAGCAAGCTAGGTTCTTTCTCAATTGCATCAAATATTTCCTGTCGCGGTATCAGAGTAAGTGAACTTATAGAATTAGAATTAATGTCAGTCTCTAAAGTTACTTCAGAGCCACCATTTGCTAGGGGCAAGCTGTAGGAAAGCTGGTCGAAATCACCGACGGCTGGCGCATTAATATTACCTTGAGGTAAGAATGTGCCTCGCTGCTGTGCAGAAATTAACAAAGTTCTCATGCTATTATCGCTAGGAATTCTAGAAGCTGAAGGAATTGATAGCCTGACATAGCCACGAATTTCAGTGCTTCTGCTGGCAACAACTCTACCATTTCGAACATCTGGTAAAAATAGGAATAAACCTGTATCCAAGGCCGGAAGTTTAAATCTGTAGGTTCGCAAACATGGGAAGTCTACTATTGGTACTAGTTCATTGTTGGTACCATCAACATCCCAAAATGCAGCAAATGTGCTGGAATTGAAGAAAGGTGTTAAAGCTGTGAAAGACAACTGTATTTCTAAATTACTAAAAGTGGGATTAGCAATTGTCAAAAAATAACCTTGAATAACTGTACGATTTGGTGGCGCTGGACTGTCAATTATAGGTTTAACTAAAAGCTCGTAAGTTGAAAGATTAACAGTTTGAGCCATGATTTTTCTCAGTTTCATGTACATTCAAATCATACCTATCTTCTCAACTCAAGAATTCAGTTAAATTCAGGACTTCAAAAATTCAGGTAAATTCAGGTAAATTCAGGTAAATTCAGATATAGAATTAGTATTACTCATTTCACCGCAGCTAATTGAGTTTGATAAATGTGAATTTGATCTACTAAACCATCAATTCCCGGAATATCAAAACCATAAAGTTTAAAACCTTTACCTACAGATTTAGTTAATACTTCCGCACCTTGACCTTGATAATAAACAGGAACTGGACGATTTGTATGACTTCCCCAACCATATTTAATTTCAGCATCAGAACCCCAAAAATGTCCCGCTTTCTGAGGATCAAATTCAGCAGTTAAAGCTTCTGCACCTTGTGATTTTAAAAGTTCTGAAAAATCAGGATTTAATGTTAAATAATGATCATGATCTGCGGTGACAATTAATAAGTTATTTTCCCAACCACCGTTATTTTCAATCCAATTAATTACAGTTTTTACAGCTTTGTCAAAATCCAAAACCGTACCAATCAAATTATCTAAATTATCATCATGTGCAGACCAATCAATATCACCACCTTCTACCATTAACCAAAATCCATCTTGATCTTTTGATAAAACATCTAAAGCAGCAGATGTTAAATCTTTAAGGGTGGGATTTTCATTGATTTCTCTCGCAATAAATGATGGGTCTGTTTCTCCATTTAATAAAGGACGAATTTTGTCAGGTTTTTGACCTTGGGAACTAAATAAAGAAAAGATACTTAAACCTGTGTTGCTATAATCTCCATTAGCTGTACTCACAGGTAAATTGCCTTCTTGTCCCCTAGCACCGTATAATCCTAATAAGCGATCGCCTTGATTTGGATCTAATTTACTCGCAGTTTCTTTTAATTGATCTGCTGCGTCTTTTCCCCTCTCTAAAAATGTGTAATCATAGCGGTTTTGATTGGGATTATTTTTTAATTCGTTGTAAGTTGATTGGGTAATATATTGAAACTTGGTCGCTGGTTCTACACCCATCGGTAAAGATTGATTATTCGCACCAGTTAAAGGATGTCCACCACCTAAAATTACTGTCGGTTGATATATGCGAAGTTCTTGCTGTAAAATATTATCTAAACTTGGGTAGTCACCATCATATTTTTGACGACGATTGACATTTGCAGCAGCAGCACCAGGTGTAGCATGATCAATCGGTACAGAGGTAACAATACCTGTAGATTTTCCTGCATCCGCAGCAGTTTTGAGAATGGTTTCTAGTGGTTTTTCAAATATATCTACGGAAATTGCATTGTTATAGGTTTTAACTCCTGTGTACAAAGTTGTCGCTGTACTTGCGGAGTCAGGATAACTATGTTTAATATATTCTGGGTCATTTCCAGGAGTCCAAGGATTAATTCCTCCCCGTTGGGGATCATAACCGACTAAATTACCAACAGCGTTGGGTTGGGGATTTTTTGCACCACCACTAGCATTAATTCCGGGATTAAATTCTGGTTGGAAACGGAAACCTGGTAACATGGGACTACCACCAGTGATGGAAATACTGTTAGTCAACGCAGAGTTACTGGTTTTGAAAACTCCATTACCGGGAGCAATTGTCGTACCGTAGGTTGTAGCTAAAGCGTAGTTTTCCAGGTTTTGAAAGCTGAGTCCTTCGCCTTTACCCGTAGTGTAATTATATCCCTTGGCGATCGCTCCAGCACGTGCCATTTCCCAGCCCATACCGTCCCCAATCATCAGAATGACATTTTTAGGTTTAGTTGCGGTTGCAGCTGTGACATCATGCAAATTGAGGATGTTAACTAACAAAATTGACAACATCGCTAGTGCGGTAAATAACCAGCGATTTAAACGCAACTGAGAAATAGATCGAACTACCATCGTTAAATGCCTGCTATATGATGAGAGAATATTAAACTAAAGATCACAAAACTTAAAATACATTAATCATGGCAAAAATCCAGTTTTCTAGAGGCGTGGACGAAACAGTAGTTCCAGATGTAAAGTTGACAAGATCACGTAGTGGTGACCAAGGTACAGCAACATTTACTTTTACCAATCCCAAAGCCTTCAGTGAAGATAGCACAGAAGAAATTACTGGGATGTATATGATTGACGAAGAAGGTGAAATTGTTACCCGCGAAGTCAAGGGTAAATTTGTAAATGGGAAACCAGAGATTGTCGAAGCACTTCACCTGATGAAAAGCGTTGAAGAGTGGGATCGTTTTATGCGTTTTATGAATCGGTACGCTGAAGAAAACGGTCTGGGATTAAGTAAATCCTAAGTAGTCATTAGTCACTGGTCATTAGTCATTGGTACAGAAGTGCTTAATTTTGACTTTTGACTGGTTACTGAGCTTGTCATTCGCGTAGCGTGGCGTTAGCCATAGATTGACTTTTGACTTGATAATTCCCCACCTCCCCATCACCCCATCAAGGGAGGTTGTTAAAATATTAAATATCAGCAGTTTATAGGAGTAATAGTCATGACAGTTACAACTGCTAAAAAAATGACTTTTGAGGAATTTATAGAATTTGATGACGGTACAGATAATTTATATGAATTGGAAAATGGAGAATTAATTGTTATGCCTTTTGAGAGTGAACTAAATCGGCGCATAGCTACTTTTTTATTAATATATTTCTCTAAATTAGGTATTCCCTATTACCGCTTGAGTATGAAAACAGAAATAGCTGTAAATAGTCGGATGGTGGGGGTGCGTGTTCCAGATTTAGTGATATTTTCTGAAGAATTAGCCCAAGTGATGACAGATGCTAAACGTTCTCTAATTTTAATGGATATGCCACCTCCTTTGTTAGTAGTTGAAGTGGTAAGTCCTAATCAAGAAAATCGAGATTATCGTTATAAGCGTTCTGAGTATGCAGCGCGGGGTATTGCTGAATATTGGATTATTGATCCCATGCAGAAAAAGGTAACTGTTTTGGAATGGGTGGAAGGTTTTTATGATGAGCAGGTTTTTACTGGTGATATGGTGATTGGTTCGCCTTTATTTTCTGATATTCAGTTAACTGTGAGTGCGGTTTTACAGGGATAATAGATATATGATCAAATCACACCCACATCCAGATTCAGAACAGATAATAGTAAACTGTAACTGTGCTATTGTCACTGTCAGCGATACTCGCACCTCAGAAACAGATAAAAGTGGAAAACTAATTCAGGAATTATTAGTAACTGCGAATCATCTGATTGCAGATTATCAAATTATTAAAGATGAACCAGCACAAATCCAAGCATATATAGAGAATTTAAATAAAAATCAAAATATAGATGTGATTATTTTTAATGGTGGGACAGGAATTGCACCCAGAGATACAACTTATGATGCGATCGCTCAGTTACTAGAAAAGACTTTACCAGGATTTGGGGAAATATTCAGGTTTCTTAGTTATCAAGAAATAGGTTCACGGGCGATCGCCTCTCGCGCTGTGGCTGGTACTTATAGAAATAAACTCATTTTTTCCCTACCTGGTTCTAGTAACGCCGTCCGTTTAGGAATGGAAAAACTCATACTACCAGAAATTGTTCATCTTGTTACTCAAATGCAAAAGTAATCAAAAACAAGATCCCCAACTTCATAGAAGAAATAGGGGATCTAAATTGCAATATTGCTAATTTGTTAAAGATTCAAAATCTCATGCTTGTCAAACAGATAGTAGCCAAAATAGCAGCAATGACATAAAACACAGCAACTACTTGTAATTCTGACCAGCCTGTTAATTCTAAATGATGATGTAAAGGTGCCATTTTAAATAACCGTTTTCCTTTGCCATCTGGCCCTTTGGTAGCTTTGTAATAACTAACCTGTGCCATTACAGACAGGGTTTCCACAAAGAAAATCCCACTGAGAATAAACAACGCCGCCAAGCTATTGGTTAAAAGTGCTACAGCAGCTAACGCACCACCTAAAGCCAGAGAACCGGTATCACCCATAAATACACGGGCTGGGTTACGGTTGTGGGCTAAAAATCCGATACAGCTACCACTCATAGCTGCACAGAAAATCATTAAAGCTGGTGAAGTAGGTGCTATTAAGACCCCTAAAGCAAAAATAGCGATCGCTACAGTACCCCCAGCCAACCCATCAATCCCATCTGTTAAATTAGTAGCATTACTCTCTGCCACTAGCACAAAACCAGCCAAAGGCCAGAACAGCAAACCTAGAGGTAAAGAAAACCCCACCCAAGGCAAGGCTATATTTGTTATACTAAAGTCTCTATTCAAAACCATCCATACACAAAAACCAGCCGCAAAAAGAATCTGCAAAGCCAGTTTCATCTTAGGAGATATACCTTTATTTGATTTGCGGCGCAAAATTTGCCAATCATCGATCCAGCCAATTAAACCATAGCTGAGTGTTAAAACAGAAACAGCAACTACATCTTCAGCAAAATTAGACAAAATACAAGCAGCAGCTACACCTACAGGTATGAAGAAAATCCCACCCATAGTTGGAGTACCAGCTTTTCTCAGATGTGCTTGGGGTCCATCCTCCCGGATAATTTGTCCTGCTTTCAAGGCTTGCAACAAAGGTACAACCCAGTAACCAGCAACACCAGCACCCACCGCACATAATAAAAATGGCATAGTGAGCGAGGTCATATTCCAGGATGGCCTATATGCTATCCCATCTAAAATCAATGCAGCTGTAGTCAGCGACAAGGTTAACAAAGAGGCTAACCAAATACCAGAAATGTTCAATCCTTGATTAGGAGATAGTTTAGCGTCCACAGAAATTTATTCCTTCACTCCACACTAAAAAAAAACGACATCTGAGACCACTTATAAATTTTAGTCCCAATGTCTTCCATGCTAATCCTCATCTAAGCTGATATCATTATCATCATAGTCGGGATCAGTTACTCCATCTTCTCCCCCTAAAAAATCGGAAATTTCTGCTTCTGGTCGGGAAATATCTGATTCACTTGAGTTACGTGGTATTAGCCTTCCACTACCCTCTAGCCAATCCAAAATAGAAGAATTTGGCCTAGTGGGAATAATAGTAGCTCGTCTATTCCGGGGATACTCAATTAGGGGAGAATTTAACATATCAACGAAGACAGGAGTTGGTTTATGTAATTGAACATTTAAGAGTCTATCATTTGATACGGGATATTTTAATTCATGATTCAACTCTTTGATGGATCAATCCGAATTAAACACAAAAATTTATTTAATAGTCAATAGCCCTATCCCTATCAATAAGGCATATTCTAAATTAAATTGCCATGCAAATAAAACATAAATTTCTTGTTAACTCTGATTTCGTAGTCCAATTTTGAGGTAGAAAGCAATGGTAGCAAAAACTGCTCTCTTAGATACAATTGCAGGTACAAATAGGGGTTTACTAGCAACCGCAACTCAAAAAAAGGCTATCCTAGCCGCGATCGCCAATTTAGAAGACTTTAACCCAACACCGCGCCCTTTAGAAGCAACTCACTTACTAAACGGCGACTGGCGACTACTTTACACTACCAGCAAGGCTTTGTTGAACCTAGATCGCTTCCCTTTCTGTCAACTTGGTCAAATTTACCAATCTATTAGAGTGGAAACTAACAGTGTTTATAACATTGCTGAAATTTATGGAATACCCTCTTTAGAAGGATTAGTTAGCGTAGCCGCCAAATTTGAACCAGTCTCCGAACGTCGAGTTCAGGTCAAGTTCAAACGGTTCGTTGTTGGCCTGCAAAAGTTAATTGATTATCAATCACCTGCAACGTTTATCCAACAAATCGAATCAGGAAAGAAGTTTACAGCTTTTGACTCTGTAATTAACAATGAGCAACAGCAAGGATGGCTGGACATTACCTACATAGATCATGATCTACGTATTGGCAGAGGTAACGAAGGGAGTGTGTTTGTTCTCAGCAAGGCATAAAAAAATCTTTGCCAGAAGTATTTGCGAACGAACATATTCTATTCTAGATACTTTGTCAAGTAGGTTATGATACTTTTTGAGGTAGTAGGTAATTAGTAATTGTAGCGAATCAACGATCTGCCTGTGCGCTTTGTGGTAATGGCTATTTTCATCGGTTAACCGCCCTCACATCGGAGAACTAACCCGACATGAAAATCTTGAGGTGAGTTTTTTGATTAGGAAAAATTATCTGCTCAACCAGTCAAATTGGTAACAATGAGGGTAGCAGTTAAAGCCTTTAAGCCGTTGTTTAAGCTGCTAGTTCAGCAAAAAAATTGCTAGAGTGAACACACCAGGATATTTTCCGTCACAACCCCAGCAGAAGAGATTATTCATGCTTACAAATACCTTACTTCTTTCTAATCAACTTCCCAGTCTACAGTATTCATCCACAACAGAAAGCTTTGACAACACATGGGAAGCACCTCTAGCGACCCTCTTGGGACTAGGAAGGGCTGCCGGGGCTGATTTTGTCGAATTCTTTTTAGAACGTCGTAACTACATTAGCTGTTTAGCCGAAGACGACATTATCAGCAGTATCTCCCCCAGTTTAGCCACTGGTGCAGGAGTGAGAGTATTTCGTGGTCAAGCCGACTGTTACGTTAGCACCAACGACCTCACATTTGCAGGTTTGAAAGCAGCATTAGAAAAAGGTCTCTCCATCATGGGGTTACAACTACCCGGACCTACAGCTTTCATTCCCGAAATTAACCTAGAACTTTTGAGAGACTACGCCACTAAACGCGGCAAAGATGGCTGGCTACCTCTGTGTAGTTCCATTCGGGAAATGGGCGAAATTCTCCTTGATGGTACAGCCCAACTTCAGAAAAAAGCCACTCACCTTCAATCTCGCCGCGCTTCCTATTTTCGTGACTGGCAAGAAGTCTTAGTTGCTGGCAGTGATGGCACATTTGCCCGTGATATTCGCCTGACTCAGTCCGTTGGTTTTAACATCCTCTGTGCCGATGGTACTAACCGTACCTCCATCGGTGAACGTGCAGGTAATACCAGTGACCCCAACTTCTTAAAAACCTGGGATTATCAACAAAGTGCTGAACAAATTGCCGAATCTGCCGGTAAAATGCTCTATGCAGATTATGTAGAATCTGGTACATATCCCATTATCATGGCCAATCATTTTGGTGGGGTAATTTTCCATGAAGCCTGTGGACACCTTTTAGAAACCACCCAAATTGAACGCAAAACCACACCATTTGCTGATAAAAAAGGTGAAAAAATTGCCCATGAAAGTTTAACAGCTTGGGATGAAGGCAGGGCTGATAATGCTTTTGGGACAATTGATATGGATGATGAAGGAATGCCCGCCCAAAGAACATTATTAATTGAGAAAGGTGTTCTCAAAAACTTCCTGGCTGATAGAACTGGTTCAGCCCGGACTGGACATCCCAGAACAGGCAGCGGCCGCCGCCAAGATTACAAATTTGCAGCTGCAAGCCGGATGAGAAATACCTATATTGCTGCTGGAGAATATAGTAACGAAGATTTATTTGCCTCCATTGATAAAGGCATTTACTGTAAAAAAATGGGTGGTGGTAGTGTTGGTGCTACAGGTCAATTTAACTTTAGTGTAGATGAGGCTTATTTAATCGAAAATGGCAAAATTACTAAACCATTAAAAGGTGCAACACTCATCGGTGAAGCTAAAGAAATCATGAACAAAATTTCTATGTGTTCTCAAGATTTAGAACTAGCACCTGGTTTTTGTGGTTCTGTGAGTGGCAGCATTTACACCACAGTTGGACAACCTCACATCAAAGTTGATTCCATCACCGTTGGCGGAAGATAAAAGTAAAATTTTTGGTTGGGTTGTGCTGTTGCCTAACCCAACTAACTAGAAAATTAAAGTTTGACTAAAGTTTGACTTTTCTTTTTTGCACGCAACTATAATCTGACAATCCCCAATTTAATCATGCCCACTATCGAAGAAATCGCTAATTACGCCCAAGAAAATGCCAAAAAATTAGGCATTCAAAAATTCGACATTTACGGCTCAACTGTAGACGACACTAGCGCTCAAGTTGACCAAGGTGAACCCAAACAGGTCAAGGCTTCGAATCGTTCTGGTGTGACAGTTAGGGTTTGGAATGAAGAAAATACCATGGGTGTCACCAGCACCACAGATGTAGATCCCAAAGGATTAGAATTAGCTTTAAAAACAGCTTACGAAGCTAGTTTTTTTGGGGTCAAAGAAAATGTTCCTGATTTTAGTCCAGAAGCAACTACACCCATTGAATATCCTAATAAACTCAAAGCACCGCAAGCACCTGTTGCTGAATTAATTGAAAAGTTGATATTAGCAGAAAAAGAACTTTTAGCAATTCATCCTGCTATTATAGGTGTGCCTTACAATGGTTTAGCACAGAGAGATATTGATCGTTTTTATCTCAATAGTGATGGTGCGATTAGAAAGGAATCCCATTCTTTAGCTTCGGTTTATTTATACAGTAAAACTGAAGAAGAAGGGAAAAAACCACGCAGTGCAGGAGCTTATCGAGTTAAGGAAAGTTTGGCAGATTTAGATATTGCTGGTTGCATCAAAGAAACCGCAGATAAAACTATCAGCCATCTTAATTATGAAAAGATTAAAACTGGTAAATACAAGGTGGTTTTTTCTGCTGAAGCTTTCTTGAGTTTATTGGGGGCATTTTCCAATTTGTTTAATGCTCAAAATATTCTTGATAATCAAAGTTTATCCAAAGCTGATGATATTGGTAAAGAAATTGCTTCACCTTTACTTTCAGTTTATGATGATGCTTTACACCCGGCTAATATAGGTGCAGAAAGTTTTGATGGTGAAGGTACTCCCACCCGTCAGGTGAAGTTAATTGAAAATGGTGTTCTCAGCAGTTTTTTACATAGTGCAGGAACTGCCAAACGGTTAAATTCTCAACCTACAGGTAATGCCAGTATTGGTGCAAAGGTAAGCGTTGGGCCTAATTTTTATCATGTTTTTGCAGCAGGTAAACCTGAACAAGAGTTAAGTTTAGAAACTGCGGAAAATGTGATTTTAATTGATGATTTACACGCTCTCCATGCAGGGGTTAAATCTTTACAAGGTTCTTTTTCTTTGCCTTTTGATGGTTGGTTAATTAACAAAGGTGAGAAAACCAGTATTGAGTCAGCAACGGTAGCTGGTGATTTTCTGGAAGTCTTGAAATCTATTGTTTATGTAGAGAAAGAAGCTGAGTTAACACCAGGGGGAGTTTGTCCCAGAATTTGGGTCAGTGAACTTTCTATTACTGGGGAACAATAATAATAATATAAGCGGGCGTATTGCCCGCACTCACTTATTCTCTCTGGGTACTTTGTTGTTAGAATATATTCTACATTTAGGCAATTCTAGTTTATACACTTTATCTCTATACTTTACTTGTATAAAAATATGAGTTAAATTATTTACCAGTTATTTAATACCCTAGAGGAGACATCAAAGAGAGTTTTAACGAGGGTGCAGAGGAAGTTACTTAGGGCTTGCTGAATAAATCTCAAAACATTACAGGTAAACGATTTTAGCGATTTTGACTTTCAAAAAATGCAAGCTTTGATGAGGTGAGAACTGAAAAACCTTGCATTTAATTCCTGCTTCAAGGAAAAATAGTTCCCATCCAACTCTTGAAACTGTCACCTGTCACCTGTCACCTGTCACCTGTCTCCACGACAAGACTTTATCAGCAAACCCTACTTATAGCTATGGTGAAAATGGTGAAGTAACTGTTACTAATGCCAATGGTGCAACTACGCAATTCTTCCTGAATGATCGTGGTCAGATCGGTCAGTTGGTGTAGATGATGGTTTCTTACCTCCTAATACTGATGGTGATGGTGAGGGTTTTGTCCGTTACACTATTCAACCCCAAGACAACCTTACTACTGGTACTCGTTTAGATGCTCAAGCGGAGATTGTTTTTGATACCAATGAAGCAATTAATACTCCTGCCATCTTTAACACCATAGATATTAGTGATCCTACCAGTGCGGTGACAGCTTTAGCAGCTAATGTTTCCCAATTATTCACCGTCTCTTGGAGTGGTACAGATGTTGGTAGTGGTGTTGCTTCCTATGATGTCTATGTTTCTGTAGATGGTGGAGACTTCACTCTCTGGCAAGATGATATCACTGCTACATCTGCAACTTATACAGGTGAACTGAATAAAACCTATGGTTTCTATACTGTAGCTACGGATAATGTGGGTAATATGGAAGCAGTTCCCACGGTTGCAGATGCGACGACAACGGTAACTACATTAGAGAATTTAGCACCAACCATTGATGATCAAACCTTTACTATTGCAGAAAATAGCTTAGAGGAAACAGAAGTAGGGACAATTGCAGCTACTGATCCAGAAAATCAAGCTTTAACTTTTGCTATTGTTGCGGGTAATTTGGATTTAGATAATGATGGTCATTTAGCTTTTGCAATTGATTCTTCAAGTGGGGTAATTACTGTTAATGACAGTGATGATTTAGATTTTGAAAATACTCCTAGTTTTAACTTGCAGGTTTCCGCTACAGATCCAGGTGATGAAAGCGATACTGCTAATGTCACCATTAACTTAACTGATGTTAGTGAAGTATCTTCTACTCAGTTTAATGTTTCCCAAAGCCAAAATGGTTTCTTTGCTTTGGAAGGAAATTCTGCTGCTAATCTCAAATTTACTTTGGTGAATAGTGAAACTGAAAATGTGAATGAAGTTGGTTTCTTTGTCGTTGATGAAAATGGAAATGTTGATGGTAATGCTCCTGGTTCGGATGGTTATCTCAGAGCAGCTTTAGAAAGATCACAAATCATTTTCTCAACTATTTCTAACCGTCCTAATGGTTTTGAATTAGCAGATATTCAACGGATTATCGAAGTTAATGGTGGTTCTCGGTTAGCTTTCTATTTGATATCTAATGGAACTACTGACACTGCATTAACTCAATTAAGATCAACAGGTAATACAGATTTATCTGTGTTCTTATCTAATTCGACTAATCTGCAAGTCTCTAATTTCAGTGCAGAAGGATTAAATTTGAATTGGTCAGATCAAGCAGGTGCTAGTAGTTTCCAAAACCTGGGATTAAGAGTAGAGATTACTGAAGAAAGTTCTGCACTTTACACCAATTTACAGGCTACCACTCAACAGGAATTAATTGATTTAACTGATCTTGTTGCTCCGGTTAATGTGAGTGCAACAGTACACCGAGAAGCTGCTTTTGATAATTTAATTGGTTTCTATGTGGTTGCTGATGCAAATGGTGGTATTGATACCTCTGGTGATGATATTGCGGACATCAATCCTGGTGATGCTGGATATACACAAGCTGCTTTAGCAAACCGGGTAACTGGGTTAGATTTACTCCGCACTGGTAATCAACAAAGTAGCACTTTTGATGGTAGTTTTGCAGGTGGTAATATCTTAGCTCCATTTATGGTTGTAGATGGAACTTTTGAGGAAGCTGTGAATAATAATGCAGAAGTCTATTTCTCGTTCTTGAGTGCAAATAGTGATGGTGTTGATCATATTCGCTTACTTGGTGATCATACCTTTGGTTTTGAAGATTTAGCTGGTGGTGGTGATCAGGACTTTAATGATGTGATTGTTAGTCTGAATTTCGCTGCTATCTAATCATGAGAGTTTGATATTTAGTTTTTTGTTTCTCCCCTTTTCTGGAAGGGGGGATTTTTTTTGAGTTGATGAGTTTGTCCCACGCAAAAACGCAAAGTTTGATTAGTCGTTTGGGTTAAGCGATAGCGAAAAGCAACCCACAACTACTCAATGAAATTTACCTAGTGAAATTACATAGAACAAGCTTTGTAATACGGAATTTTTAATTCAGTATGAGAAACTCGCTCATATATAGGTTATGCTGTATCAAGTAACACGTGAGGTATGACAATTAGTTTTGAAAAAACTGATCTGATGCGGATTTGAGTATTTAAAGTTATAGTAATTTCTAGGAAAACTACTAGAAAAGCAGATATTTTCTGATTGTTTATGTTCAAGTTACTTGATCTTTTATTTTTAGTCCCTTGCACTCAATATGTTTTCCCTACCAGGTATTGTAGTTAGGACGCAAATTTGCGAAAGTGCAGCATCTCTCGTATATCGAGCTATACGAGAAGATTCTCATCAACCCATAATTATTAAATTACTTAAACAAGAATATCCTACACCAGAAGAACTATCTAGATATCGGACAGAATATCAAATTACAAAATCTCTGAATTTATCTGGAGTTGTCAAGGTTTATGAATTGCAAAAATATAAAAATAGTCTAGTCATGTTACTAGAAGATTTTGGTGGTGATTCATTACAATTTTTAAACCAACAACAGAGATTTAACTTACAAGATTTTTTACAAATTGCGATCGCCATAACTGAAAGTTTAGCACAAATTCATGCAGTTAATATTATTCATAAAGATATTAACCCCTCAAATATAGTTTTTAATCCAGTTACAAAAGAATTAAAAATTATTGATTTTGGGATTTCTACTCAGTTAACCAGAGAAAACCCTACAATTACCGATCCCAATATTTTAGAAGGAACTATTGCTTATATTTCCCCAGAACAAACAGGAAGAATGAACCGCAGTTTAGATTACAGAACTGATTTTTATTCTCTAGGTGTTACCTTTTATGAATTATTAACAAATCAACTGCCTTTTTTAACTACAGATGCTCTAGAATTAGTTCATTATCACATTGCTAAACAACCTTTAACCCCTTCAGAAATTAATCCTGATATTCCCCCAATGCTGTCAGCAATTGTGATGAAATTAATAGCAAAAACAGCAGAAGAACGTTATCAAAGTGCTTTAGGAATTAAGGCTGATTTAGAAAACTGTTTAAATCAATTATCTACACATAATTATATTGCTAATTTTCAAATTGGTAGTCAAGATATTTATGATAAATTTCAAATTCCGCAAAAACTTTATGGTAGAGAAAAGGAAATTAAGATTTTACTCGATGCTTTTACCAGAATTAGTGTGAAATCTAGTGAAGTGATGCTGGTTATCGGCTATTCAGGTATTGGTAAATCAGCGTTAGTACAAGAACTATATAAACCCATTACCCAAAAACGTGGTTATTTTATTTCAGGTAAATTTGATCAATATCAACGCAATATTCCTTATAGTGCTATTGTAAATGCTTTTAAACAGTTAATCAAACAATTATTAACTAAATCCGCAGCAGAATTACAACAGTGTAAACAAAAAATATTAACAGCATTGGGGGTAAATAGTGCGGTAATTATTGATGTTATTCCCGAATTAGAATTAATTATTGGTGAACAACCACCAGTTTTAGAATTAGGTGCAGTAGAAAATGCTAACCGCTTTAATTTAGTATTTCAAAACTTCATTAAGGTTTTTACTACTCCATCCCATCCCCTCGTCATATTTTTGGATGATTTACAGTGGGCTGATGGTGCATCTTTAAAGTTAATGCAAATTTTATTAAATACTGATATATCTGGATTATTGTTAATTTGTGCTTATCGGGAAAATGAGGTTGATGCTTCCCATCCATTGATGCTGGCTTTAGATAGTATGACAAAAAATGGAGTTATTGTTAATAGTATCTTGCTCTCACCTTTAGACTTAAACACGGTTGTTAAAATCATTGAAGATACTTTGAAATATTGGGGGGAAGAAGTTTTACCCTTAGCTAATTTATTACATTTAAAAACTGGTGGCAATCCCTTTTTCTTGAATGAATTTTTTAAATCATTATATACAGAAGAGCTATTAAGATTTAATCTATTAACTCAGAAATGGGAGTGGGATTTAGAGCAGATTCAAGTGAGAGATTTTACAGATAATGTTGTGGAATTGATGATTAATAAAATCAAAACTTTACCCGAAAATAGTCAAGATGTCTTAAAACTAGCTTCATGTATAGGAAATCAATTTGATACAGAACAATTAGCATTAATTGCTAATCAAGATTGGCAAAAAATAGCCCATGATTTATATTTATGTGTAAGTTCTGGTTTCTTAGTAAATATTGGTAATAATAAAAATTTAGAATTGGCTCATGTTAACCGAGAATTTGCCTATGAATTTGTAACTAATACTGAATTTACTGTGGCTGAATATAAGTTTACTCACGATAGAATTCAACAAGCTGCTTATTTACTAATCCCAGAGTCAGAAAGGGCAGATATTCACTATAGAATTGGTAAAATTTTTCTCAAAAATACTCAAAATTATCAACACGAAGAATTAATTTTTACAATTATCAATCAAATAAATTTTGGTGTACATTTAATTACTGAACAGTCAGAAAAAGATGAGTTAGCTCAATTAAATTTAATAGCTGGTAAGAAAGCAAAAACCTCTGTCGCATATCAGCCAGCATTAAATTATCTAGAAATAGGTATAGATTTATTAGGTACAATATCTTGGCAAAGAAAATATAATTTATCTTTATATTTACATGAAGAAGCAGCGGAGGTTGCTTATCTTAATGGTGATTTTGAAAAAATGACAGTTCATGTTAATAATGTTCATCAATATGCAAAAACTGTCTTAGAGAAAATTAAAGTTACTAATGTAAAAATCTTGGCTTTAATTTCTCAAAGTAAATTAAATGAATCTATTAATATCGGTTTAGACATACTTGATGAATTGGGATTTAAACTGCCTAGAAATCCTAATTATTTTCATATATTTGCAGGTTTTTTAGCAACTAAAATATCTTTATTTAGTAAAGATTTTGACTACTTAGCTAATTTACCTTTAATTACAGATAAATATAAAATAGCGGCTTTAAGTATTTTGTTAAATATCAGCTTTTCTGCCTATATTGTTGCACCTAATTTACTAGCAATCATTGTCTTTAAACAGATAACTATATCATCACGATATGGTTATAGCATTGACTCAACTAGAGTCTTTGCTACCTACGGTTTAATTTTATGTGGTATTTTTCATCAAATCGAATTGGGTTATCAATTTGGGCAATTATCACTTAATCTAATTGATAAATTTAATGCCCATGAGTTTGCAGCTAAAAGTTTTTATACAGTTAATGTTTTTATTAATCATTGGAAAAAACCTTTACGGGAAATTATCCCTTCTTTGATAGAAACATATAAAGTTGGTTTAGAAACAGGTGATTTAGTATTTGCTGCTTATGGAGTTTTAGTTTATTGCTGTTATTCTTTTTTAGCTGGCTATGAACTATCAGATTTAAAGTTAAAAATTGAACTTTATAGCGAAACAATTACTAGATTAAAGCAAACAGAAGCTCTTTATCAACTTAAATCTTTTCATCAAGCTATCATTAATTTGCTGGGTGAAAATGAAAATCCATGTAAATTAATGGGTAGTGTTTATGATGCAGATGTTATTTTACCAGAAATTATCAAGGCTCAAGATCATAGTTCAGTTTTTGATCTGTATTTTTATCAACAAATTCTTTGTTATATTTTTGGAGAATATGGAGAATCTTTAGAAAATGCTGAGTTAGCTAGAAAATATATTAATAGCATGACTTCTACTGGTTTAATTCCCCATTTTTATTTTTACGATTCTTTGGCACGATGTCAATTATATAGTGTAGTTGATGTTAAATTACAAAAAAAATATTTAGCACAAATTAAAGCTAATCAAAAGAAAATGCAGATTTGGGCGCATCATGCACCTGCCAATTATTTACATAAATTTTATTTAGTCGAAGCAGAAAAATACAGAATTTTCAATCAATCTGATTTAGCTATAGAAAATTACTCCCAAGCTATTAATTTAGCTAAAGAACATGAGTATATTCATGAATGTGCTATTGCCTATGAATTAGCAGGTAGATTTTTTTTAGCAAACAAACAGGATTTAATCGCTAAAACTTATCTCCAGGAAGCGCACTACTACTATAAACTCTGGGGTGCTAATGCTAAAGTCAAAGATTTAGAGAATAAATTTTCTCAATTTTTTATTGATAAAATCAGAGGTGAACAAAATATTAATAAAGTTCATATTTCTAATACTATCTCTGTTACATCCAATAGTCATAGTTCAAACTTAGATTTAGCTACTTTTATTAAGGCTTCTCAAGCTATTTCTAGGGAGATTATGCTTGATAAATTGTTGGCTACTTTAATGAAAATTGTGATTGAAAATGCAGGAGCGCAGAAAGGGTATTTAATTTTAGAAAATCAAGGCAAGTTATTAATAGAAGCTAAAGGTGCTGTTGATTCAGATCAAGTTAAGATTTTACAATCTCTAGATGTTGATACTTGTGGTAAAGTTTCTACAGCAATTATTAATTATGTGGTACGCACTCAAGAAACTGTGGTTTTAAATAATGCTAGTTTGGAAGGGGGTTTTACTCAGGATATTTATATTCAAAACCATCAACCTAAGTCTATTTTATGTCTACCTTTAATCAATCAGGGAAAATTAATTGCTATTGTTTATCTGGAAAATAATCTGATTATTGGTGCTTTTAATGCTCAACGTGTAGAAGTTATTAAACTTGTGACTTCTTCTGCTGCTATTTCTTTGGAAAATGCTAAGTTGTATCAAGAAATGAGGGAAAATGAAAGTCGTTTAGCTCAACTGAATCAAGATTTAGAAAAATCTCTACAATCTGAATTAGAAATCACCAGTGCTGCTAGTCGTTTTGTACCTAATCAGTTTTTATCTTTTTTGGGTTATAACAGTTTATCTGAGGTGAAATTAGGTGATTCTGTACAGTTGGAAATGTCGGTTTTATTTTCTGATATTCGCAATTTCACAACTTTAAGCGAAAAAATGAATCCCCAGGATGCTTTTCTGTTTATTAATTCCTATTTGAGTCGCATGGAACCAATAATTACGGAAAATCAAGGGTTTATTGATAAGTATATTGGTGATGCAATTATGGCGTTATTTAGTGGGGAAGCTGATAATGCTGTGAAAGCAGGAATTGCTATGTTAAAAACTTTGGATTTATATAATCAAGATGGTTTACGATATGGTTTTGAGGCGATAAATATTGGGATTGGTATTCACACAGGTTCTTTGATGTTGGGAACTGTCGGTGGACAAAATCGCATGGATGGTACTGTAATTAGTGATGCGGTAAATTTAGCTTCCCGCATTGAAGGTTTAACTAAAATTTATCATGTTTATTTGTTAATTACTGAAAAAACTTATCAAAAGTTGGTGAATATTCATGATTATAATATTCGGATTTTGGATAAAGTTCAAGTTAAGGGTAAAACTGAGTTAATTACTGTTTATGAGGTGTTTGATGCTGATGTACCAGCAGTTAAACAGGGTAAGTTAAATAGTCAATCCTTATTTGAAGAAGCTGTGTTTTTATATCATCAAGGTGATTTTACTCAAGCATTGAATTTGTTTGTTCGATGTTTGGAAATTTGTCCTGTTGATGAAGTTGCTAACATTTATTCTCAACGTTGTCAAGAAAAACAAGCTAGAGTGAAGATTGATGTTCTATCTCGTTCCTTGGAGTTGACTAAAATCAAAGGTGATTTTGGTAAAACTTTTTATGATGTGCTATTTACAGATTATCCTCAAATTCAAGTACTTTTTGCTAATAGTGATATGCTACAACAGCAAGATAAATTATGTCACAGTTTAGAAATTATTGTGGAAAATCTGAATAACCCTAGAAATTTTACTTCTTTTTTAAAGGGTTTAGGTGCAATTCATGTTAAGTATGGTGTTTTACCAGAACATTATCCGATTGTTGGTAATACAATTATTAAGGCTTTTAAAGTTCATTTAGGTACAGATTGGAATGCTGATTTTGAAGCTGCTTGGTTAGATGCTTACGCTGCAATTCAGTCTTTAATGCTTATAGGTGCGGAGTAAAAGTTTGTTTATAAAAATTTGATGAAAATAATTAATTTTAAACATTAAAATTTGAAGTTCTATAAACCTGCTAAGGGAAGTCATAGTAAATGGATACATCCAAAATTATCACAAGCTATTATTATTTCAGGTAAAGATGGCAGTGATGCTAAACTCTATTTAGAAAAACAGGTAATGGAAGCAATAACAGAACTAGAAAAAATTGAAGCAGATGAACAGGAGAAACCAAAAGAATGAAATACACAATAATTATTCAATGGTCTGAAGAAGATAAATGTTATGTAGTTTTATTACCTGATTTTACTAATGTAATGCAGCCATGTACTCATGGCGAAACTTACGAAGAAGCTTTAAAAAATGGTCAAGAAGTGTTAGAAATGCTGATTGAGTCATGTTTAGCAGAAGGTGAAACTCTTCCCGAACCGCAAGTTTTAGGAAACTTCTTGAAAGTCGCGTAATTTTTACATTGATTAATTTTTTGTTGGGTTGCGCTTTGCTTAACCCAACCTACAATTACTCATTGTTTAAGATATTTAGTAAACCGACTTGTATAAATTTGTTTACTGGTTTATACTGTTATACTATCTTCAAACAATACTTATTGATATTTGTGAAATGGCATATATTTATTCAGATTTAGATACTAAAAATTCTAAGTGGTTTATTAAAGATACCACTCGTGCAACTCTGCTCTCAATAAAACTTACAAAAGGTCAAATACGGGGTCTTGAAAATGTAACAGTTGACTTCCGTTATCCAATTACAGCAATAGCTGGCCGAAATGGTTCTGGTAAAACCACAGTTCTAGCTTTAGCTGCCTGTGCATTTCATAATAATGATAAGGGCTTTAAACTTCCTGGAAGAACAAATTCTTACTATACTTTTCCAGATTTTTTTATCCAAATAGAAGAAGAAAGAGATGTCAAATGAAGAAGTAGACCATTTATTAGATATAGCTGTCATGGCAGGTAAACATAAGGAATTATATACAGCAGCAAAACATCTAAGTCTTGATGAAAAAGTCGTAGGAAGTCACTTAATTAAAAGCGCATTTGAATCAAATCCTGGAGAATCAACAAAAATTATTGATTTTATTCAAGGGTTTTTATAATAAAATTTCAACGTTTTACATCTTCACAAATTACCAACAACAAAATCAAACAAATAATGCGCCATTTCCAACTTAGAACAATGAGGAATTTCTCTTTCATTTCCTGCTTTATCTATCAACACTGCTTGATTATTTTCACTCCCAAAACCACTATCAACTTTATCAATAGGATTCGCTACAATTGCATCTAATTTCTTTCTTTGTAATTTCTCTTTTGCAGGTGTGATAATATCCCCGGTTTGTGCTGCAAAACCTATTAATAATTGCTGGGGTTGTTTAATTTTCCCCAGTTCAGCGACTATATCCGGTACTGGTGCTAGGGGTAAATTTTCAGGAAGCGCGCATTTGGGCAATTTTTCTGCACTATAATCCCTCGGTTTCACATCTGCAACCGCCGCAGACATAATTATTATATCTGCATTGCCTAACTGTTTTAACATTACTTGCTGCATTTCCGCTGCACTAATTACAGAAATCCCTTTTACTCCTAAAGGTACATTCCAACTTGCTGGACAATGGACTAATGTAACTTTTGCACCTCTGTGTAATGCTGCTTGTGCTAATGCTAATCCCATTTTACCCGTTGAAGGATTGCCTATAAACCGCACCGGATCTAAATACTCTCTTGTTCCCCCAGCACTGATTAAAACCCGCTTTCCCGTTAAATCTTGCTTTCCTTGGGTATGTAATAACGATTGAATGTTAACAAATATTTCTTCAGGTTCGGCCATTCTTCCAGCACCGATGCGATCGCAAGCTAACAACCCAGAACCCGTTTTCATACCATAAAATCTGTTATCTGTCAATAACTGCTGCCAATTTCTTTGTACTGCCACCTGTTCCCACATATCCGTATTCATGGCAGGTGCTAATAACACAGGACAGGTAGAAGCAAGGACGGTATTTGTTAATAAATTATCAGCCATCCCATAGTTTAACTTAGCTAAAGTATTAGCAGTTAAAGGCGCAATGACTATTAAATCTGCCCATTCACCTAATTCTATATGTAAAGGACGCTCATAAATAGGTTGCCAAAAATCATTATCTGTATAGGCTTGATGACGGGATAAAGTAGCTAAAGTTAAAGGAGTGATAAATTCTTGAGCAGAATTGGTGAGAATAACTCTTACTTCTACCCCAGACTTAAACAAAGTAGAAACTAATTCACAGACTTTATAGGCAGCAATACCGCCGCAAATAGCAATAATAACTTTTTTAGATTTAGGATTTATGGATGATAGCATTTTGTCTGATAGCGTAGCGTAGCCAGATTAGGATGTCTAGGATTTAAGGATTTATAGGATTTTTATTTAAAAATTAATCAATTTTATTAAAAGATATCATCTTGATGATATCTTCTGTTGCTTATCTGCGTTTGATTATTTGCTATTTAGGGCTTGCTGAATAAATCTCAAAACATTACAGGTAAACGATTTTAGCGATTTTGACTTTCAAAAAATGCAAGCTTTGATGAGGTGAGAACTGAAAAACCTTGCATTTAATTCCTGCTTCAAGGAAAAATAGTTCCCATCCAACTCTTGAAACTGTCACCTGTCACCTGTCACCTGTCACCTGTCTCCACGACAAGACTTTATCAGCAAACCCTATTTACTACCCTGAGCAAGCAAGAAATTTAATAAAGTGCGTCATATTTATACATAATGACGCACCCTACAATAGTTTGAGATGTTGATTTCAAAGCTAAAATTTAAAATCTAGCCTTCATCATAGGGTTCTAAATCTAAAAGATAGATATAAGGCTCAACCAACTCTGGCCGCTGAAACGCGATCGCTCGCAGTAAATGCCAATCATTTAAACCCTCAAAAGCATTACTATAGTTATCCAATTCCAGACGGTTGGCCAAATCTTCTACATCTGTTGCTGACATAGCAGCAATATCTTTTTTGGAAATGCTTAGAGTTGTCATCATGCTTGCCCCTCCCTTTTGCAGCACCGCTTTCAGCCTGGGGTGGAGTTGCGCTGAATTATTCCACCAAATATATATTACTCATTAATTGACATTAAAAATGTAAATTTTTTGCTGATTTTTGTCTTATTTTGTAAAAAATTCATAACCTAACTCTTGTTAATTGTCTTAATAACAAAAGTTCGCAATATCTCTAACATTTGCAAATTAATTTCATGTCCTGCGTCGAATTCATGATAATCTACCTCTACTCCTAATGACTGGGTTACTTCTCTGGCTTTGATTGCAGCCGACAATGGTACAACTTGATCTTGTCTGCCGTGCATAATTAATGTCGGTGGAAAATTGTCTTTTTTTAAGTTAGCAATATCGGGATGTGGATACCCACTCATGACGACTAAACCCGCCAAAGGTAAAGTTAATCCCACATCCAAAGTCATCGCTCCACCTTGAGAAAACCCGCTCAAAATAGTTCGTGATAAAGGAACTCCGGTATTACTTTCTATAGATTGCAACCAATCTATCAACATTTGCCGACTTTCTGACAATCCTTGATAATTTTCATCTTCTAAATCATACCAAGCTCTACCTGTGTTAACTGATGGATGTGGATAAGGTGCATTGGGAAACAAAAATTCACAATCAGGTAATTGAAAATAAGAGGATAAAGATTCTACATCCTGAGCATTTGCACCCCAACCATGTAAAGTCACAACTAAAGCTGATGGGGTTGTTTCTGTTTTTGGAGAAATTCTAATGAAATCTAGGGTCATGATTAATTATGTTAATAGTTATTTAGTTATTGGTCGTTAGTCATTGCTGAACTTTTTTCTGTCACCTGTAACCTCATTTACCAATTTCTCCAACCTCCCTTGGGTGCAGTTTCAGTTTTATCTTTAAAACCGTGATTTTGCAGTAGTTTGTGGTATTCGGTACTACTTGCCCAACGGTCAATTTCCCTAGCACGTAATACAGGGACTGGGTGACTTAATTGGGCAGTACGGGCTTCTTTAACCATTACACCCAATTCAGTTTTACTGATGTCATCGTAAGCACGAGCTTGGGCAACAAAAGCATCAAGATTTAATTGAGGTGCTAAAGTGGGAGAACCGCCAGCTAACTTCATTAGTACAGACATTACCACTTTAGGGTTTTGGGTAGCTAATAAGGCCGCGCGATCGCAAGTAAATTCCGCACAACGTACCCATTCTAATAACTGTGCCTGTAAAGTTTGTGCCAAAACCGCACCCACATTAGGTACAATTGCTGCGGCTAAAATTAATAAATTTACAGGTGTTAAATAAACACTATGATCACATTTAAGGTGTCCCAATTCATGGGCAATTACCGCTTGCACTTCCTCTGGTGTCAGCATATCAATCAAGGAAGTGTGTAAAACTACAAACGGTTGTTTTCCCCGCATCGCAAAAGTATAAGCATTAGGAGCAGGATGTTGACGGACATATAACTGAGGTGGTTCAATATCCAACACTTTACAAGCATCTAACAATAACTTGTGTAAATCAGGTAATTGTTTTTCCCCCACCAAAACACTAGAAGCAATATTTTCTACATAAAAAACTTGTTCAGCCATTGGGCCTAACAAATTTCTTACCATCATATCTATACCTGGAATTTGCTTGAGAGTTTTTGTCGCTTCCAAGTCTAGAGGATGACGAAATGAGTCAGCTTTTAAACCAATTAGAGAAGTTTTCACTAAAGACATAATCAAGACAATCAATAAAAAATATAATTCCCATAGATAGTATAACTATTTAAAACTTACACAGAATACATTTTACTGGTCAGGATTTATTTTAGTAGGTAATAGTTTGTAAAGTGGAAGTATTCCATTTTTTCACAAAAACTCACATATTTGGGATATTTGGGCTAGAAATGATATCCTGATAGCTTAGATTTTGGCTAATCAAACAGAAATGGTTTAACAAATTCAATCACCCCTTCTAACTCAGGTTTATTGTGTATGAGAAGATTATGCCCCCATAATTCATTTTTGTTTTCAGAGCAATCCGTAGCAAGAGTTTCTCCAATAGCTTCCAAGCTCTGTTTCATATCTCTTTGAAGACTCTCTGGATTAGATTGTACACCAAGCACGAATACTCTATTTCTCAAATCCTCTGGAATGTGACTTTGTACATAACTTAATCTATCTTCACGTTCATCAAAATCAATAAGTAAAACAATCATTCTTTTGGGAAACTGTCGCATTGCAGGGGCATAATCATTTGTTAATTGTTCCACAGCTTTTTTCCAACCATTGGCAATTGGTCGAACTTGAATAGCACGTTGATTTAGGTTTAAATCCTGAATAAATCCGTTGGCAATCTGGCGATTAGCATCATCCTCTGGCAATACAAAAATGTGCTGGTCATAAGTACCCAAGCAAAATTAATTTAACATATTGAGTGAAAACAAAAACGTCTGTATTCCTTAGCTGTTCCCTGTTAAGAGTTCCCTGTTCCCTCTCCCAAATATAAAATTTATTTTGCACGACTACTTATTTATTGATACTCATAATTCTATATCGCCACCAATCAAGGCATTGATCAGATGAAGTTGTGTACATATAGTCTTTGGAGCATAAAAAATATTTCTAAGCTGAATAAAGCAAAAGTTATTGATGGAATACTTTTATTGTATAACTACATCAATTAATATTTTGGAGTAAATTTTGAGAGAGTTTATAGACTTTTAGCCAATCAATCAATTAAAAAATAAATCAATGACGAAAATTACCAACTTGATATTTTATCAACTGGTAAAATTCGCCATCAAGTCATCAAATACAACATCCTCACAACCTAAATAGATGCAGAAGCCGAGGAACTACTGTTATTTATCTATGATTCTGCATCAGTTAATACTTCATTGACACGGATAATTTTCGCGCCTAATTGTTGCAACTTCATGTCTAATCGATCATAGCCACGATCTAAATGATTTAGTCCCTGGATGCTAGTTTGCCCTTCTGCTGCTAGTCCGGCTATGACTAAGGCCGCAGATGCCCGCAAATCCGTGCCTATAACTGGTGCGCCTGATAACATTGGTACACCACGGACAAAGGCAGTATTACCTTTAACGCGAATATCTGCACCCAAACGATTTAACTCCGAAGCATGACGCAGACGATTCTCAAACACAGATTCATTAATGATGCTGTCACCTTCTGCCAAGGTTAACAATGACATAAACGGCGCTTGCATATCCGTGGGAAAACCTGGATGGGGTAAGGTATCAATGTCTGTGGCTTTGAGTTTTTCAGCTGGCAAAACCCGCAAACAGTCTTTACCTTCCTCAACAATGGGTATACCAATTTCTCGCAGTTTGGCAATCACGGGAATTAAATGTTCTGGTGCTACTGGCGACAATAACAGTTCTGAACGGGTAATTGCACCGGCGAGTAAAAAAGTCCCGGTTTCAATCCGATCAGGAATAATTGTGTAGTCGGTGGAATGTAGTTTTTCCACACCAGTTATGGTGATGGTACTTGTTCCTGCACCTTGAATTTTTGCCCCCATAGAATTACAGAAGTTAGCTAAATCAACTACTTCTGGTTCTCTGGCAGCATTTTCTAGGATGGTTTCTCCATCGGCTAAGGTAGCTGCCATCATTAAGGTTTCGGTCGCGCCAACACTAGGAGTATCTAAGTAAATTTTCGCTCCCTTGAGTCTGTTATTGTTACCGGGGACATAGGCATTACAAATACCATGTTCTATTTGCACTTCTGCACCCATGGCTTGCAGTCCTCTGACGTGCAAATCAACAGGCCTTGCACCAATGGCACAACCTCCCGGTAATGGCATTTGCGCTACTCCCAGTCTTGCCAAAATCGGACCAATGGCAAAAAAACTGGCTCGCAGTTGGGTAACAAGTTCATAGGGCGCTTTGGATGTGCTGATCTCTCTGGCGTTAACATCTAAAATGTCGCCTTCTCTACTTAATGACAAACCTAAAGCAGATAAAACTTGCCCCATTCTTTCTACGTCCGCTAAAAGAGGAACGTTACGAATGCGACAATCTCCTGAGCAAAGTAAAACACCAGCCATGATCACTAATGCTGAATTTTTTGCTCCGCTAATTCTGACGTGACCGTGCAAAGTATGTCCACCGCAAATCTGCAAGACTGAGGAGTCTACTGGTGGTGGCAACTTGGCATCTGGTAAGCCGCTAGAAGAATTAATAAGCCTACCTCCAAAAAATAAGTAATAATAAGGGTTTGAAGTTGGTTTTGATTCTACATTAAAGAGTAGGCTTCCCTAAATTTTGTTTGGTCATTAGCCATTGGTTAGTTTTAACCCATTCCCTATGATGTTGACAATTTTCAACATTTAGGTAATAATACAAAGTCGGTTATGATTCACAAATGCCAGCGGAACTGGCGGAATTGGCAGACGCGCTAGATTCAGGTTCTAGTGCCGCAAGGCTTCCGGGTTCAAGTCCCGGGTTCCGCATACTTAACTGATCTCATCTGGGTTTTAGATCAGCCCAAAATCTCATAGGATCGAGACTGCAATGATTCTCAGTTTTTCCAGCCACTTATTGGCAAAAAACTAGAATCTTTGACTGGGGGGCTGAATTTTGTTTACAAAACTTAAATTGCAAATTAATTTAAAATCGTGCTGACCAGTTTACAAAA
Source organism: Okeanomitos corallinicola TIOX110 (assembly GCF_038050375.1). NCBI lineage: Bacteria > Bacillati > Cyanobacteriota > Cyanophyceae > Nostocales > Aphanizomenonaceae > Okeanomitos > Okeanomitos corallinicola. The sequence goes on from NZ_CP150886.1 coordinate 3,241,885, forward strand.
TTCTCTAGTCAAACAGATACGTAAGCTACACTCGACTAAAGAGCGAAACAAACAGAATTTATTTTTATTAGAAGGAACGCATTTGTTAGAAGCAGCCTGTGCGGTTGCTTATCCTTTAGAAACTGTATGTTTTACTCCTCAATGGCAAAGTACACATCCGCAGTTGTGGGATTTAGCTTGTAGTTGTTGCGATCGCGTAGAGTTAGTTAGTGAAGAAGTTTTAGCGGCGATCGCCACAACTGTCCAACCTGATGGTGTAGTCGCAACTGCTAGACGCAGCGAAGAAAACCAAGTACCTCTAACTGGCTTACTTTTAGCAGTGGAAACTCTCCAAGATCCCGGTAATTTAGGAACGATTATTAGAACGGCTGCCGCTGCTGGTGCTTCGGGTTTATGGTTAAGTGATGATAGCGTGGATTTGGATCACCCCAAGGTCTTACGCGCTTCCGCTGGACAATGGTTTCGTTTAAATAAGGCTGTCAGTCAAGATTTAAAAGCGACAGTGGAACAATGTCAACAGGCAGGAATACAGGTAATTGCTACTTTACCAACGGCTAGTTTCACCTATTGGCAGGTAGACTGGCGTAAACCTAGCCTGATTTTACTGGGAAATGAGGGGGCTGGTTTGTCAGATGATTTAGCAGCAATGGCAGATACTCAAGTGAAAATTCCCCTGAGTCCAGGGGTTGAGTCCTTGAATGTGGCGATCGCCGCAGCTTTAATGTTATACGAAGCTCAAAGACAAAATATTTATAGCTAGGCTCAATGGCTAATTAATTATTAATCTTCAATTTTGCTGTTTTTTCTGCTTTTCTGCGAAATATTGCTCAATGTCAGCAAAAGCATCTTCTAAAGCAGCTAAATCAATATCTTCAGTATTTTCACTATCTTTTTGATTAGAAGTTTTACTATTATCAACTTCCGTGATTATTTGACTATCAGTAGAATGTACCTGTAAGATATCTTCTAGCTGAGTCAAAGATTGCTGAAACTCTTGAGCAGCAGCGCAACGCTGATGGTGGTAAATGCGTTTCATAATCTGGCTCTGGTAGTTTGATTAAATGGATAAAGAGAGGATTGTATTGACTGATTCTGTTAAGTCAAACACTCTAAACCTATTATTAGATATGTTTGTTAACCACTACTTAACTTAGTATCAATTTTACACATTAACCTGGCTAAATGGCAAATTCAGTAATATTGCTAGGAAGCCAAAATTGGTAAGATATTTGTTTAGGAAACACAAGAAATAGTCAAAAGTGAATATGAATCAACATATTGTTAAATTCCTCACTAAAACAGGTATAGTTCTGATTGTTATTAGTTTGATAGGATGTGATAACTTTTTTTCTTCACCTAGTAATATTGTGGAAAGAGTTAGCGATGGTGATACAATTTCAGTTAGAGATACGGATAATCAGAAATTTACAGTCCGGTTTGCTTGTGTAGACGCACCGGAAATACCCCACACCAATAAAGAAAAGAATAGTAGAAGAGTAAGAGATAAAAACCAATTTAGCTGGGGGTTAAAAGCACAAAAAAGGTTAACAGAACTGGTGAAACAGGGAGGAGATAGAGTTAACTTAGATATTATTGAAAATGATCAATATGGTAGAAAAGTAGCAGAAGTAAGATTAAAAGATGGCACTTTTATTCAACAAGTTTTGTTAAAAGAAGGTTTAGTAAAAGTTTATCGTACTTATTTAAATAAATGTCCCAGTAAAGATATACTCCAACAAGCAGAAACCCAAGCCAAACAGCAAAAAGTGGGAGTTTGGAGTGATAAAAAATTTGTTGACCCTTGGGAATATCGAAAACTGAGTAAGGTGAATTAGTGTAATCATTCACAGAAAAATATTTTCATCAGTTTTTTGTGTAGCTATTTATAATCATGTTTTTCAATGATTTAGTAAAGAGTAAAAATAAATTATGTCTATTAAACAACTACTTTCGCCAAAACCGAAAGTTGAAACTTCCCGAAGGACGACGGAAACGATTTGTGGTTATTCTCTGTTTTCTTCTGGGGGTTCTTGGACTGATCAATTCTGGATCTTCTTCTACTAGAATATCATTTGGTAGCTGGGTTTTAGTTTCTTCTTTACTTCTCCACCAAGCTATAATCCAACCTCCACCAATCGCGGCCATTCCTCCCAATAAAATACTCATTGGTGCGGAATAACCTAGAAATATAAACCCAAACATAAACGCTAACCAGTATTTTAGTGCTGCATCAATACCGTCGTTAGATGCTACGTCTGGTATTTGGGGGTTAGTTTCGTTAGCTGAGGTAAAAACTCCTAAACAAATACCACTGATAATTCCTATAAATAAACTGATTACAAATGAAGCTCCCACAAAATTAGCAATCAGAAATAAAATAAACCCAAGAACTAATTGAGAAAAAAAGTTTGGTGATGCTGATAATATTTCACTCAGAATGTTTTTGTTAGATGCCATAATTTTATAACCTCAAAATTGGATGATTGATTTTGAATAATTTAACTTTAAAAGTTGCCATTAATTGTTATTTTGTCGCCAAAATTAACTCTTGTAATTGCTCCTCTTTCGATTTAGTTGTATCCAATATTTTTAGATAGGTTTTTTCTGTCTCTGTAAAAGCTTCTGCTTGATTAAGTTGGGAAAATAATAAATCAGATGTTGCATCTGCAATATCACCTGTACGATTTACAAGCCGTTCTTGCAATACTTCTACTGGTGCTGTACAGTAAATAATTTTTATAGGTAATTGATGTTGATTAGCTTGATTAATTGCCTCCTGGCGTAAATGTTGACGATCATACTTAGCATCTAAAATTACTTTCCAGCCTTGATTAGCTAGTGTAATTCCTAATGTCAATAATTTACTATAAGTTTTTTGTGTCATTTCTGGTGTATATATTTCATTTCCACCTCGTTGTAATAGGGGAATTCCCGCTAGGTGTTTTCGCACTGCATCTGAGCGCAGGTGAATTGCTCCTATCTGACGAGCTAAATATTTAGCTGTTGTACTTTTACCAGAACCTGATAACCCTGACATTAAAATTATTTGTCCTGGTTTAGCTTTAGTATATTCCCACGCTTGGCGATAATATGCAGCTGCTGTTTTTTTTGCTGCTTCTTTGGCGTTAGCAGAGATATTTACATCATCTAATAAAAAGGATGTAACTTTTGCTCTGACATAAGCCTGTCTACTTAAATATAATGGTAATACCTGTAAACCTTCCCAATCTCCGGTTTGCTCTATGTATGTATTTAAGAAGGCGTTGGCTAGGTCATTTCTACCTCTGGCTTCTATATCCATGACTGTAAATGCTACATCGTACATTACATCTACAAACCGAAAGAATTCATTAAATTCTATACAGTCAAAAAGCATGATTTTGTCATGCCAATAAGCAATATTTCTCAGGTGCAAATCTCCATGACATTGACGAATATAGTTGTTGGTAATTCTGCTCGTAAATAATTGGGAATTTTCAGCGAAAAATTTATCTGTATATTCTTTTGTTTCTCTAAACTGTTGTTCAGTTTGGGTATCACCAATATATTTAATGCTTTGCTGATAATTCTCTTCAAAACTTAATTTGATTTGTGAGACTTCTCCAAAACTACGAATATAATCATTTGTTTCTGTTTTTTTATGATATTCAGCTACGATACGACCCAATTCTTCTAAGTGCATTTCCTTTAGTTTATCGTGAGCAAAGAGTTCACTAAACAGAAAATTTTGGGGAAATTGTCGCATTTTGACAGCATATTCGACGATTTCCCCTGTTCCCCCTAAATAATATTTTTCTTCTGCGAGGGTGATGGGTAGAACTTCTAAATATAATTCCCCTGCACCTTTTTGATTTAGGCGTAATTCTTCATTAGTACAATACTGCCTTTTTTCTAAGGTGGAGTAGTCTAAAAATCCAAAATTCACAGGTTTTTTAATTTTATAAACATAATCTCCAGTTAGTAGGACATAAGAAGCATGAGTTTGAATTAGTTCTATGGGTTCTGCTACAGCATGGGGATAAAATCCTGGTTGTAACATCTGTTGAATTAGGACTGGAAGGTTTGATATCATATCAGCTCGCTGTCACCTATTATCTGTAACCTGTCACCTGTTATGTGACGTTGATAGCTTAACAAAAAACCAGGGATTTACCCTGGTTAAATCAAAAATTATCAAAAAATGTAACTGTGAAGAAAGAAAAAAAAGAACCCAGTTCTTATGCTTTAGTTGCAAAGAAGCTAAGGTGATAAGGTGTACCTTTAGCTGGGTGTACTTGCACCTCTCTAATAACAGTTGAACCACTCCACTCAAGTTCAGGGATATTAAGTACAACTTCAGTTTTATTAGGTGCTGCTTGTTTAAGTAAACGCTCAACGGTTTTAGCTTCAATTACTAAAGAAATTGACTCTGTACCATTGTGTCCGTACAAATTAGCGGGGATTAAACCAGAACGACGTAGGGCTTTAGGTTTGCTACCTTCTGGACGTTTTTGAGATTCAACTGCGATCGCCATACTATTATTAGTTTTTTGTTGGTTAGTGGTTATATTTTTCAGTTGTCAGTTATCAGTTATCAGTTATCAGTTGCTAATGACTAATAACCAATGACTAATGACTAATAACTAAACAGAAACTGGTGTACCGTCTGCCTGCAATAGAGCGCGTTTTGGCCCGTGGATGGGATCTTCCACAATGATAGTTTGATCACGACTTGCTCCCAAAGAAACGATCGCAATCGGGACTTCCATCAATTCTGCCAGGAATTTTAGATAGTCTAATGCTTGCTTTGGTAAATCTTCCAAGTTACGGCATTCAGTAGTTGATACTTGCCAACCTGGTAAAGTTTTATAAATGGGACGACAGCGAGCAAATTGACGGGAGCTAGTGGGGAAATGCTCACAACGTTCACCGTCTATTTCATAAGCTACACAAACTTTAATTTCCTCTAATTCATCGAGGACATCTAGTTTAGTCAGAGCCATACAATCCATGCCATTAATGCGGACTGCATAACGTCCAATCACAGCATCAAACCAACCACAACGGCGTTTTCTCCCTGTAGTTGTGCCAAATTCTGCACCGCGATCGCCTAATAAATCGCCAATTTCCCCATCTAGCTCTGTAGGAAATGGGCCTTCTCCTACTCTAGTAGTGTATGCCTTGGATACGCCAATTACCCGGTCTATCATTGTTGGCCCTACACCAGTACCCACGCAAGCACCACCAGCGACAGGATTGGAAGAAGTCACATAAGGATAAGTCCCATGATCTAGATCCAGCAGAGTTCCCTGTGCGCCTTCAAACAAAATGTTACGTCGTTTTTGTACCGCATCATATATTTTAATTGATGTGTCCACCACAAAAGGACGTAATCTTTCTGCATAACCTAAATACTCCTCAATTACCTTTTTGGGGTCAAGGGGAGGTATGTTATACAACTTTTCTAAAATTGTGTTTTTATAATTAATGGTCCATTCTAACTGTTCTCGTAATCCATCTGGATCCATCAAGTCTAACATCCTGATGCCTGTCCGTTCGGATTTGTCAGCGTAGGTAGGACCAATACCTCTACCAGTTGTACCGATTTTATGACTTCCCCGACGTTCTTCTGATGCCTTATCAATTAAACGATGATAAGGCATGGTAACATGAGCCGTTTCAGATATGAGCAGATTAGCAGTAGAAATATTTAATTGTTCAAGTTGTTCGAGTTCTTGTATCAAAACCTGTGGATCAATAACTGTCCCACAGCCGATGATACATTCAGTATCTGGATATAGTATACCAGAGGGGATTAAGTGCAGTTTAAATGTCTGACCTTGGACTACTATTGTGTGTCCAGCGTTAACACCCCCCTGGTAACGTACCACCACATCTGCGGAGCGGCTGAGTAAGTCAGTTATTTTACCTTTTCCTTCGTCGCCCCATTGAGAGCCTATGACAATGACGTTAGCCAAGAGATTATATTAAAGGGTAAAGTTTCCACAAATATCCATTGTTAACAGATTTTTTAGATTTTGTCAAGCAACTCAAGATGGGTGACTGTATACAGATTCTAATGTCTGAGATATTGTTACCATCAGTTGAGGCATTTTAGGCATTGCTTCCGTTATACCAAGCTTGGAAATTAGACCGAACACACTTATAGGTAATGCTGATAAAGCTTTATACAAAGCCAAACAACAGGGACGCGATCGCTATTGTACTTACCATCAAGTAACTACATGACTAGGAAACTTAGCAAAATAGAATCTTGATTTTTAAGAATTAGTATTGCGATCGCCCCCTAAAATTAGTTAAAATATATAGTCTTTGGGATAATAATGAAAGTCGCTCAAGGTCAAGCTACACTTTTGTAAGCTATCCTGCTGACACCCAATTCAACGAGATTTTACAGGAAAAAACGAAAAACAATGGCCAAACGAGTGCAGTTAGTATTAACAAAAGATGTGAGCAAGCTAGGGCAATCCGGCGACTTAGTGGATGTAGCTCCCGGCTATGCTCGTAACTATCTAATCCCCCAGAGTTTAGCTACTCACGTTACTCCCGGTATTTTAAGACAAGTAGAGCGCCGTCGTGAACTAGAACGTCAACGCCAACTAGAACTCCAACAACAAGCACAAGAACAAAAAGCAGCCATAGAAAAAGTTGCTAAATTGACAATTGCTAAACAAGTAGGTGAAAACGAAGCTATCTTCGGTACAGTAACCACCCAGGATGTAGTAGATGCAATTCAAGCAGCTACCAATCAAGAAATTGATAAACGTGGTATTACCATCCCTGACATTAATCACTTGGGTACATACAAAGCAGAAATCAAACTGCATTCCGAAGTAACAGCCCAAATAGAAGTAGAAGTTGTTGCCAGCTAAGTTCAGTAGAAGGTGACAGGTTACAGGTAACAGGTGACAGAAAAGAAGAAAATTGGGTGAGAGTAATAGAGATAAAAATAAATAATGTATTGCCTTTTACCCTTTACCTTTTGCCCTTTACCTTTTACCTTCTAACTTTCCAATTACCAAAAAAATGGGTCGAAAGCCTTGCCCTTCTAGGGCGACCTTGATATAGTTATGGTCATGAAAACACTGAAGTTTAAGTTATATGAACACAAAAGGAGTAAACACCTCAAACGGATGATTAACGCCGCAGGGGTGATTTATAACCATTGTATTGCTCTACATAAACGGTACTACCGAATATGGGGCAAACACTTAAACTGTGCAAAACTTCAGTCACATATTGCTAAGTTAAGAAAACGTAATTCGTTCTGGCAATTAGTAGGCTCTCAAGCAGTACAAGATATCTGCCAGAGAATAGATAAGGCATACCAATTATTCTTCAAACACAACAAGAAAGGAGTAAGACCACCAGAGTTTAAGAAAGTTAAGAAATATAAATCTTTAACTCTTAAACAAGCTGGCTATAAATTCTTAGGTAGGAACAGGGTAAAGATTGGAAAAAGAGTATATCAATTTTGGAAATCTAGAGAAATAGAAGGAAAGATTAAAACAATAACCATAAAGCGTACTGCATTAGGTGAAATGTTTATGGTTATTGTAGTTGATAATGAGTTAGAACCAGAAATCAAATCAACGACTGGTAAGATAGCGGGGTTTGATTTCGGTTTAAAAGTTTTCCTAACTTGTTCTGATGGGACTAAAATTGATTCTCCAGAATTTCTAAAACAATCTCTAAATGCTATCAAGAAAGCTAGTAGATATCATTCCAAAAAACTAAAAGGATCACATAATCGTGAACGAGCTAGAAAGAACTTAGTTCGTAAACATGAAGATGTTTGTAACAAAAGACGTGATTGGTTTTGGAAACTAGCTCACACATTAACTGATAAGTTTGATGTTTTATGTTTTGAAACTTTAAACCTCAAAGGTATGCAACGTCTTTGGGGTAGAAAAATATCAGACTTGGCTTTTGGTGAGTTTTTGCAAATACTAGAGTGGGTAGCCCAGAAGAAAAATAAACAGGTAGTTTATATAAACCAGTGGTATCCATCCAGTAAAACTTGTTCTGTTTGTGGACATATTTTAGAAAGTCTAGATTTGGCGATTAGACAGTGGCGTTGTCCATCATGCAATTCTTTTCATGGACGTGATGAAAATGCGGCTAAAAATATTCAAATGGTTGAGGCATCAACCATTGGGTTAGGCGATGTGAGACTGGCCATGCCAGCAATTGCTGTTTGATCCCAGAATCCTCACCCTTCTAGGGTGGGGAGTATGTCAAGCTACCATTAAAACTCTGCTGATCAATCCAAAATTGTTTATGGCTGAAGAACTGAGTTTCCAAGGTGATGGAAGTGACCACCTACCACCCCAAAATATCGAAGCAGAAGAAGCGATTTTGGGGGGTATACTCCTAGATCCAGAAGCCATAGGTAGAATCCGCGATCGCCTCACACCGGAAGCATTTTATATTAACCCCCATAAAGACATATATCAAGCGGCCTTAACTCTTCATGCCCAAAATAAACCTACAGACTTACTCTCTATTACAAATTGGCTAACCGATAACGATAAACTTACCCGCATTGGTGGCAGAAACAAACTAGCTACATTAGTAGATCGCACAGTATCAGCAGTTAATATAGATGCCCTAGCAGGGTTAGTCATGGAAAAATACCTGCGACGGCAATTAATCAAAGCTGGAAACGAAATCGTACAACTCGGTTATGAAACACAAACCGAACTACCAATAGTCCTAGATCAAGCAGAACAAAAAGTATTTGGAGTTACCCAAGAAAAACCCCAATCAGGTCTAATTCATATTGCAGATACATTAATCAATGCCTTTCAAGAAATAGAAACTCGTAACCAAGGCATAGCTTTACCTGGTATTCCCTGCGGTTTTTATGATTTAGATGCCATGACCAGCGGTTTTCAGCGATCTGACCTAATTATCGTCGCTGGCAGACCATCAATGGGAAAAACAGCATTTTGCTTAAACCTAGCCCATAATATTGCTGCTGGTTATAAACTACCAGTTGCCATGTTCAGTCTAGAAATGTCCAAAGAACAGCTAGTGCAGAGGCTACTAGCCAGTGAAGCACAAATCGAAAGCGGTTATTTAAGAAGCGGACGCATCAGTCAAACCCAATGGGAACCATTAAGTCGCGCCATTGGAATGCTTTCAGAAATGCCAATTTTCATTGAAGACACTCCCAACATTACCGTCACCCAAATGCGGAGTCAAGCGCGAAGACTGCAAGCAGAACAAAATACAGAACTAGGATTAATAGTTATAGATTACCTGCAATTAATGGAAGGCGGGGGTGATAATCGCGTACAAGAATTATCAAGAATTACTCGTTCTTTAAAAGGTCTAGCCCGTGAATTATCAGTACCAGTAATTGCCCTATCACAGTTAAGTCGTGGTGTAGAAGCACGCACCAATAAACGACCAATGTTATCAGATTTAAGAGAATCTGGTTGTTTAACAGGTGATAGCTTAATCACATTAGCAGATACGGGATTACAAGTGCCAATTAGAGAATTAATAGGTAAATCTGGTTTTGAAGTGTCGTCACTAAATGAAAACACCATGAAACTAGAAAAAGCAATTGTGAGTAATGCTTTCTCTACAGGTATTAAACCCGTATTTACCTTAAAAACTCGACTAGGAAGAAAAATTAGGGCAACAGCTAATCACCAATTCCTGACAATTCATGGTTGGAACAGACTTGATAAGTTAAGTTCTAAACAACATATATGTTTACCTGGATATCTACCTGTTTCGGGTCAACAAACCATGAATTATGCTGAGGTTGCATTACTCGGAAATTTCAGAAGTCGAGAAAGAGCATTAAAAGTTGCTAATACTCATGAGTCACTTGCCCTTGCCAACAGTGATGTATATTGGGATGAGATTATGTCAATCATACCAGATGGAGAAGAAGAAGTATTTGACCTAACAGTGCCGAATTTACACAATTTTGTAGCGAATAACATCATTGTTCACAATTCCATTGAACAAGACGCAGATTTAGTAATTATGCTCTACCGCGATGAATACTACTCACCAGACACACCAGATCGGGGAATCGCAGAAGTAATCATAGCTAAACATCGTAACGGACCAACAGGAACTATAAAACTTTTATTTGAACCACAATTCACAAAATTTAAAAATTTAGCAAAACCAAATTATTAATCAATAAAGTCTTGTCGTGGTGACAGGTGACAGGTGACAGGTGACAGGTAACAGGTGACAGGTGACAGATTCGAAAGTCTTTTTGTGTCTAAGCTTCATCATCTGTTGCTATAATCCAAAATCCTCTCACCTTACCATCAAGACAATTTTTCATATATAGTTAAGTTAGCTAAATTTAATAAGTTTAATCGCTAAAGGTATAAACTTGGTATTTATGTACTTGAACGGTAAATTATATTTTACGGTTACATAAAAAATCATTGTTTGATAGTCTACTGATATATCAAATATCCTGACTGCTAAATTTTTATTAGTAGCAATATTTTTTGTCTGTAATCTGTAATTTTAATACAATTAAAAATGCAACAACAAGCAAAATGCACACTTATTCCCTTACTAAGTGTAATTTTAGATACCAATTAAAACTGAATATATACTACACGTAGAAAATTTTAGGAAAATGTAATCAATAATTTTGGTGAAAAATCGGGATTATGGCTATCAAGCAAAATAAGACTACGAGGAAACGGGGTGTACTTCTTTCTACCAGAGGACTACAGCGCTTACAAAAAGCAATTTCATTGTGGGAAGAAAAAGAAAACCAAGGCCATCACTTAACTTTAGAACAGCTATCCCAACACACAAATGTTTCTGCTAAAACTATCAGTAGACTATGGTCAGCAAACAAAGGTGTAGACCAAAAAACTCTTAAATTATGCTTTAACGCCTTTAATTTAGAACTTAATCGTGAAGATTATATCTTCCTCAAGGAAGAAAATGAGGAGGAAATATTAAATACTATCTCAACTATCTCCAAGAATTTAGATATACAAACGAAAATTAACTCTCCATGGTTATATCCAGATGGTCCAGTACCCTTAGATTCGCCTTTATATATTGAGCGTCTACCGATAGAAGAATTAATTTATCGAGAAGTTATGCAACCGGGCTGTATAGTTCGCATCCAGTCGCCTAGACAGATGGGAAAGACTTCTTTGATACTACGTCTGTTAGCCTTTGCCAGTACACAAGGGTATCGCACTGTAAATTTAAGTTTCACCTACATTGATTATCATTGTTTAACTAACTTAAATAAGCTATTGCGTTGTATTTGCTGTCAAATTGCCACAAAACTGGGAATTGAGCCGAATATTGATGATTATTGGCGTGAAGAAATTGGTTATAAGTTAACCTGTAGCTTTTACTTACAAGAGTATATTCTCAAACAGGTCAATAGACCCATAGTTTTAGTATTAAGTGAAGTAGACCATTTTTTTGAGTATCCCCATATTGCCCAGGAATTTTTTGCCTTGTTATATTCATGGTGTGAGGAGGCTAGACAAAACTATTTATGGCAAAAATTGAGGTTGGTAGTAGCTTATTCCACGGAACAATTTGTTTCTTTAAATATCAACCACTCTCCACTGAATATTGGTCTACCTATTCAACTAAAAGACTTTACTCAGGAACAAGTAGAAGAATTAGCTAGACGATATCAGCTACAGTGGGATACTGGTAAAGAATCAGTTTTGTTAATGTCTTTGATTGGCGGTCATCCAGCCATGATACAAATAGCATTATATCATCTTAGTTACGAAACCATTACTTTACCAAAATTGATCGAAGAAGCGATCGCTCATGGTGGTATTTATCGTCATCACTTACAACAACATTGGGTAAAACTACAATCACATCCTGATTTAATCAAAACTTATGCTGAGGTTGTTGCCACTAAAGAGAGTGTTTTTATTGATCCTATTCATGCTTATAAATTGGAGAATTTAGGATTAATTACCTTTAGAGGTGATCGCGTCTTACCCCGTTGCCAACTCTATCGTGCTTATTTTTCCAAGCAATTCTAAAACTTGTAGAAGTTAAGGAATTACTATCTTTGAAAAGTAGCACACAGGAAAAATATTGAACAAGGTTTTGGATATATTTAGCAAGCCCTAATTATTCCTAAACCTGCCAGAATTTACTCCAACAAAAGACTACACAAATCATCTATTTGTCGGCTGTTTTTAGAAATCATTTGCTGGGCTATAGTTTGTAGCTGACGAGTATTTTGTAATTTTGTATTGTCTATTTCTTCTAATTTCCCATCCAAAAATGTTTGGAACCGATAATAAGAACTTTTAGCTGTGTTATCACTAGGTTCAAATAACCTTTCTAACTCCCCGGATACCACTTCACTACCACCATCAAACATAATATTTAAAAGAGGTCTTCCCCATTGTAAAAGCCCCCAATTTTTAACTTCGTTATAAGGATAAACAGTTGTTAACGAACCTGTACCCAAAGAAACTACTACAATATCCTCCGTATTCAGAACCCTATTTCCCGCTTTTTTACTACTAAGTTGTGCTTCCAAAATAGCTAAATGGGCAGGATTATTAGCAAAAACGCCACCATCAACTAAAGTATAGAAACCATTAGTATTATGGGAAGTAACAATACGATGGGGAGGAAAATAAGTAGGAGTAGCACTCGTTGCCAATGCTGCATCTAGAAGTGAAAAACCCCCAGATAAATTCCGAAACTTTTTAGATTCTATTTGTTGTTTTTCCTGTTTATTAGTAAAAAATATGGGAATTCGCTGCTCAATATCATAACTAGTAACAAACACCTCTTTAAGATTATTCTCCAACAGAGATTTACCAAAATATTGCTTTAAAATATCTTCTCTGCTTGTAGAAGCATACTTAGGTTGGAAGAAAATATCCTCCAGGGGACCTAATAATTTTTCAAATAATGGTTCATAAAATATCTCCACTCCATACTCAACAAATAGATGGACAAGATCCTCCGCACTATATTCTGCCAGAGATAAATGATCACCAGAAATTGACTTAGGTTTTGTTAAACCCAGTGCTAAAATTCCACCACTGGAAGTACCAGAAATTAAATCAAACAAACTAAATATTGGTTTTTGTGTACGTTTTTCAATTTCTGCTAATAACATTGCAGGAATAATACCGCGAATACCACCGCCATCAATGGCAAGGATTTTACATTTAGATTTAGCTGTTGTATTCATAGTTTCCTGGGATTCCTCAATTAATGTTTGTTTGACTTGAATATTGACAGCGACTTGAGTTTGATCTTTTTTTGCTTCTGCTTGTGATTGGGGAGATATCAGAGTTTCTGTAATCCCCGATTTTTCATGATCTGTTTCTGACTGTGGTGTTTCCTCCTCTATGCTGCCAGAAATGCTTGTATTTATATTGTCTATAACTTCCGTTTCTGTATCACTTTGATCCGATGATTCATTGATAAATGGTATTCCCGCTAAATCCCAACTAGGATCACCATGTAAACTGCCTTGATAGGAACTTCCCACCAAGTTTTTCACAGTTTTGCCTTCACCTTCATCTAATTTCCAATAAGCGACTAGTCCTTCTTCATCTCCAATAATTAGTCCAGAATGAAGACTATGAATTTGTGCTGGAGTACAGGCACAATCCCAAATACTAATATGAGCTAATTGTCCTTTAAAATAAATATTATTATGTAGAGTCGCTCCCAAAGTTATAGGACTTGTGGCTTTATTTAAGGAAGAACCTTGGAAAAACTCCAGATATTCATTCCCATCTAGATATACAGTCAACTCACCCTCATTAAAAATAATAGCGAAAAAGTGCCATTGATTAGCAATTAACTCTCTATTACCAAGAGTTTTAATATACTTTATTAATTTTTCATCAATGTAAATATCTAAATTTCCTACTTCATTAATACCAAATTCAAAATTATCACTGTATCTATCAGAAGAACGAGCAAAGAATACATTACGTGTTCCATAAGTAGTGGCATTGCTTGTCAGTTCATGGGGATTTATCCATCCTGAAACTGTAAAAGTTTTACTACCATGAGATAAAGCACCACTAACATCATTTCTGCCAAAATCTATATAATCATCTTGGCCATCAAATGTCACAACGAATTGCTCAATTACTTTATTTGCCACGAAATTTATATCTCCAAATTATTAAGTTAATGCACGAAAATAAATGTATATCTGTAAATACGTTTTGGTGAAGAAGTTTGTTCTTGAATATCACAAGGTTAGAGATAATCAACTTACTGCGATCGTTTCTCGTTTCAACTTCAAACATCCTCTGACGATTGACATAGCCGACTCTTTGCTTAAATTAACAATCATCTGTAACTATTATGTTCTCACACTATGCCATAAATTCCTATCATTACCCATTCACAGGCTAAAATATTAGAGAATAGTTTTGGTTTAGAGAATAGTTTTGGTTTGAGTGTTGATAAAATTAACCCATTTTTAAGCTAATAGTATCGTAAGCATAAGCCATTGTAAGCTACTGTAGCCAAAAAATTAGAATAATTAATTATTTTTACCATTTTTACACCAATGTTTAGATTATTTAATCTAAATAGTTAAACTCCAGTATTTATGCAAATTTCTTAATTATTCACTTAAATGTTTTAAATGTTTTAAATCTCCTCAAGAATGAGGAATCCTATTTTTTTTGAAAAAACCTCTTGCTTTTGAAGACTTTATGATTCATTTATATCCAGCCTGGGGAGATTTTTCCTGAGAATCCCTATTTACAGAGTCTTATGAATAGTCATAATTGAGAATGTCTGATAAATTTATATTATTGCCAGACTTAATGCTATAGTGCTACCAAAATCCAACATCACAATATGGCAATGGTACTAATGGCAAACAATTTTTTTTGCAATCCGAAATAAGCTGCTTTCTCAGATAAAAGTATAAAAGTAATATTCATTTCACAGGTTAACTTACATGGAGAAAAACGTGGAAATAACAAAAGAGCAAATAGAAGATTACAGAGAAACTGGACTACTATTTATCCCAGAACTATTCTCGACAAAAGAAGTTGCGGAAATGCAAGCTGCTGTTGAAGATTTGAGTAAACAAGATATACCAGGGCGCATTTTAGAAAAAGATAAAAAAACAGTACGCGCCCTACATGGATGTCATAACAACTCAGAAATTTTTGATTCCTTGATTCGACATCCTAGCCTCTTGGCATCTGCTTGTGAGATGCTCAATAGCGATGTTTATATTTACCAATTTAAAGTCAACCTGAAAGCAGCTTTTAGTGGCGATGTATGGCCATGGCATCAAGACTATGTATTTTGGGATGAGGAAGATGGGATGCCATCCCCCAAAGCCTTGAATGTTGCTGTATTTTTAGATGAATGTAACGAGTTTAATGGTCCAATGTATTTTATTCCTGGTTCTCATCAACAGAGCCTGATTCATTTAGGACAAAAAGACTCCTCAGAAATACCAAATAACTGGGAATCAAATGTTAGTGCTGCTCTCAAATACTCCCTGGATAACAATACTATAGCCAAGCTCACTCATAAAAAAGGTATAGTTGCACCAAAAGGACCCGCTGGTTCTGTCTTATTTTTTCACAGTAATTTAGTACACGGATCAGCACCTAATATTTCTCCTTACCCTCGGAGACTACTGATAATTACCTATAACAGCATCAACAACATACCAAGTTTTAAGGGAAAACCCAGACCAGAATTCTTAGTTAGCCGCGATCACACACCACTAAAACCTCTACGGGGCAAAGTCCTGATTTAAGTAGAGTTTGCGAAATAATGAAGCTGATCCCACTCCTTTTAGGTGTGGGTTTCTCGCCGCCCTTGATAAAAAACCTTATCTGTTGATGCCCCAAAATAAAAACATTCAGAGCATAATAAGTATTATTTAATCAAGCTTTAAATTGAACTTAAAGATATCATAATTCAGAAGTCAGAAGATTTGACCAAAAAGTTCAGTTTAATTTCCAAAAATAGTAAATCCTGTTGTTCAATTTAATTAAGAGAACTAGATATTAAATATCTTAACTGTCCAAATAATTATTTCTTAAAATTATCTTAATTTTTATGAAATAAACTTTGCTAAGTAAACAGAGAACCCGTAAAAAATAAGTAAATTTTTGCCGATTCAAATTATATAACATACCATAAATCAGAGATTACAAACTGCCAAAGTCAGAATTTCTGAATCTTAGATTTCCTGATTTGTATGACTATATCCCTTTTTTGGCGGTTATTTCATGCTCAAATTTCGCTCATTTTGACACAGACTTGGGATTAAACCACAGTGTGGACACAAAAAACTTTTTTAGCACGCATTCCGACCTTAAATATCCTAAATGTTGTTGCTTTTTTTCAATCAAGATGAGACTATTTATAGGAAAAAATTAAAATCTTATTAATTATGTCTGATGTCTGGTGCTAAAAATAAAATTCAGAGGGATTAAACCTAATTAATTAACCAAGACTAAAAAATATGAGGTCTATAGACAACCCAATCTATCGCATAGTTGCCATCCCCGGTGAAGGAATTGGCCCAGAAGTTGTAGAAGCTGCTGTGAGAATTCTGCAACAAGTAGCCAAACTGGAAGGATTTACCATCCAAGTAAATTATGCTTGGCTGGGTGTAACAGCCTTAGAAAAATTTGGTAGTTACTTTCCTCAAGCCACAATAGAGCTATGCAATGGAGCGGATGGAATTTTATTTGGTGCAGTTACTCAGGGCGGCCTGCTAGAACTAAGAAAACATTACGACTTTTTTTGCAATCTGCGGCCGATTCGGATTATAGATAGCCTGTTGCATAAATCCAGCCTCCGACCAGAAAAAGTTCAAGGTTTAGATATCCTCATCATTCGAGAATTGGTCAGTGGGATATATTTTGGTCATGCTGGACGTTCTCAGGATGAAACAGGAGAGTATGGCTACCATACCATGATCTATTACGATCAAGAGATTAGGCGAATCGCGCGTCAGGCATTGCAAAAAGCTCAACAGCGGCGGGGATTACTCACCATAGCCCATAAAGAAAACGCCCTACCTCATTTACCCTGGACTCGTCTAGTCCAAGAAGAAGCCAGAGAATTTCCAGGTGTGATTGTAGAACCAATGTTAGTAGATAACTTAGCTATGCAAATGGTAATCAATCCCCAAAGATTTGATGTAATTTTGGCAGGTAATCTATTTGGGGATATTCTTAGTGATATTGGTGGAGCTTTAGTGGGATCTTTGGGTTTACTAGGATCAGCCAGTTTGAATGCCGATGGATTTGGATTATACGAAGCCATTCATGGTACAGCCCCAGATATTGCCGGTCAAGGCATAGCTAACCCCTTGGGAACACTGGGAGCTTGTGTTTTAATGCTAGAACAGTGGGGAGAAATGGGGGCAGCCCAAAGAATTACGACAGCACAAGAGCGAGTTTTAGCCCAAGGATATCGGACAGCGGATTTGTCTCCCCAAGGAGTAGAAAAATTAGTTAATACTGAAACATTAATTAAACTTTTATTAGCCGAAATTACCAAAGATTAACATTTTTAATAAGGAGAAATTCATGAGTCAAATCAATAAAATTTTAAATTTAGGTGATGATATTAATACAGATGATATAATTCCTGCCAAGCGAGCCACAGCCGATGATCCAGAGATTTTAAAAGAATATGCTCTAGAACATTTGATCGGAGTAGGAGAGTTAAAAAAATATAACGTTATTGCCGCCGGAGAAAATTTTGGTTGTGGTTCTAGTCGAGAAATTGCCCCCATAGCCATCAAAGCTGCTGGTATTGAAAAAGTGCAAGCTAAATCATTTGCAGAAATTTTTTATCGAAATAGTATCAATATAGGATTGCCCTTAGAAATTATGGGTGAAAATCAGGATAATCCAGTAATTGAGGCGATCGCCAAAGTCGGTGGACTCATACCCTTCAACCAGATGCGTCGTCAGGGAAAAATTACCATTCCCCCCAGTGTCACATCTCCACGCTCGATGACATTAGTGGAAAAACTCCTCGCCAAAGCCTCCGGTAATGCCTATGTCCGCCCTGGAGAAGTCGTATTTGCCAAAGTTGATTTAGCACTATCCCATGATGCCGTATCCAGTCCCGTAGCCCGAATATTTTATCAACACTATGGACTAGAAGCAAAACTATGGGATGCCCAAAAAGTAGTTTTAGTAGCAGACCATTTTATTCAAGTCAATGACATCCGTAGCGACCAAAAAGCCAATGTCATGTATGAACAGATGGTCGAGTTTGCTAAAGACCAAGGATGCCATCTATTTGATATAGTTTCACCAGGGGAAGCCGCCGGTATCTGTCATGTATTACTCCCAGAAAAAGGATTTGTTAGACCAGGAATGATCATTGCTGGGACAGATTCCCATACCTGCACCTACGGAGCATTAGGAGCATTTTCTACCGGAGTAGGAACTACAGACATGGCAAATATCTATGCTATGGGTGATATGTGGATGCGTGTCCCCCCAACATTAGTATTTGAACTGTCTGGAACTTTACCACCCCACATCAGTGCCAAAGATATTATCTTATTTATTCTGGGAAAAATTGGCTGTGCTGGTGCAACCAGTAAAGTAATGGAATTTAGAGGATCAATACTCGCACAACTTCCCTTTGACGAGCGTTTGACTCTAGCAAATATGGCCATAGAGTGTGGAGCAATCTGTGGTTTAATTGTTCCTGATGAAACCACCAGAAATTACGTAAATAATCGCACCACCCAAGAATTTACAGAAATTATTGGTGATACAGATGCCGAGTATGAAAAAGTCTATCAATTTGACCTCAGCAATCTAGAACCACAAATTGCTCGTCCTCCTAAACCAGACCAGGTAGTACCTATTAGTGAATTAGAAACAACTCCGATCACCAAAGCCTTTATCGGTTCATGCACAGGGGGAAAACTATACGATTTAGCTCAGGCCGCAGCAGTTTTACAGGGTCGGCAAATAGCAGATGGTGTAAATTTATTTATAGTCCCAGCTTCCGTAGAAATTCGGGAAAAAGCTCAAGCATTAGGTTATCTAGATATATTTACTCAAGCCGGCGCACAGGTTCTCAAATCAGGTTGTGGAGCTTGTATCAATTCAGGAATTGGAGTTTTGAACAAAGAAGAAACGGGGGTTTATGCAACCAATCGTAATTTTAAAGGACGCAGTGGCGATCCAACAGGCAAAAACTATCTGGCATCTCCAAGAACAGTGGCGATCTCAGCTATAAAAGGCAAAATCAGCCACGTTCTTGATTAAAAGTCAAGATAATACACAAATTTAGGTTAATCAGGAGGAAAATGTTAAAAATTTAGGTTGATTTGATAGTTAGGATTACCATAGACTTGCAAATTGTTTTCTTTGTCTTCAAAGAATCACATACCATACTACTGAGAAAGTGTTAACCAAAAAATTGGAGGAATAGAAATTATGAACTTTGACGAACTGGCTAAAAAACTAGGTGGACTTGGTCTTCCTGGCGTAATTCTCGTAATTTTAACCGTGACATCAGCAGGTAGTAATGCTGCTGTCGTTGCTACACTCACCGCAATAGGTGGACCTTTTGGGATTGTTGGTGGCATAGGTTTACTAGGACTGACAACAATTATCGGAGATGCTGTTTCCAGCTTCGGACTAGAAGCAATTGTTAAAGCCATCTATTCAGAACGGAAAAAAACCGAACCTTTGAGAGGAATCCTCAAAGAAATTCAAGACTTACCAATTTCCGATGACCTAAAAATCAAACTAACAGATCATCTGAATTCAGAAACTACTACTGAAGCAGAAGTAGTGGAAAAACCTAAAACAGTAGAAATCGTTGATGAACACGAAGAAGCAACAGTAGTTGTAGAATAATTTCACTGTTAGTTCAAGACTGTTAGTTCAAGTCAGTAATAATTACTGGTCAATAATTGAATTTACCCACTGTAAATTGTAGTAAAAAATAAAAATGGCCTTTAGAGTTTGGTTTTTATAAATTTAACTCTTACAGGCCATTATTTCTCAAACATGAGAATCATTAATCCGACAAATAACTATTAAGTACCTGGGCAAAATTAATTGCACATTTGGGAAAACAATAGAAATCGCTGTATCTCTTGTCTGTCACCTGTCACCTGTCACCTGTCACTTTTCATAAATATGAAATTTATTTTGCACGACTACTTATTACCATTGACATTATTGTTTTTAATAGTTTAATTGTGTTATGAATTTTCAATAAAACTTTGACTACTGTCAAATAGAAGCATTTAGAAGCACTCCGTAAAAATTATGCAAGAAATAGTAATTAACTCTCATGATTCTGTTGACGTTGATTCTGCTTTAACTGAACAGGATCTACAAAAAATATTAATACAATGGAATGATACCAAAACAGATTATCCAAAAAATTTGTGTATTCATGAATTATTTACCGCCCAAGTAGAAAAGAATCCAGATCATATTGCTGTTGTCTTTGATGAACAAAAAATTACTTATCAAGAATTAAATTACCAATCTAATAAAGTAGCTCATTATTTACAATCTTTACGAGTAGAAACAGAATTTTTAGTGGGGATTTGTGTGGAACGTTCCCTAGAAATGATCATTGGATTATTGGGAATAATCAAAGCAGGTGCAGCCTATGTACCACTAGATCCAAACTATCCTCAAGAACGTCTATCTTTCATGGTTTCAGATTCACAAATACAAGTTTTGTTAACTCAGCAAAAGTTTGTGAATGAATTTTCTGGCAGCGGATTAAAAACAATTTTGTTAGATAGAGATGCAGAATTAATTAATAGCCAGAGTTCAGAAAATCCTCCTAGGAGTGTCACCTCAGAAAATCTTGCTTATGTTATTTATACTTCTGGTTCTACAGGTCAACCTAAAGGTGTTGCTGTACCCCATCGGGCGGTAAATCGTCTAGTTTGTAATACCAACTATGTCGAGTTTACAGCTAGTGATATCGTAGCTCAAGCTTCCAATACCTCATTTGATGCAGCGACATTTGAAATCTGGGGTTCTCTGCTTAACGGATCTACCTTAATAGGAATTAATCAAAATATTGTACTTTCACCTCAAGATTTTGCCGCCCATATTCAAGCACAAAAAATCAGTATTTTATTTTTAACTACTTCCTTATTTCATCAATTAGCAAATATTGTTCCTCAAGCATTTAAAGATTTACAAACCTTGGTGATTGGCGGTGAAGCTTTAAACGCTAAATCGGTGAAAGCAGTTCTAGAACATGGTGCGCCGCAACGATTAATTAATGGTTATGGGCCAACTGAAAGTACAACCTTTGCTGGTTGGTATTTAGTTGAGAATGTACCAGAAGATGCAACAAATTTACCAATTGGTCGCCCCATATCCAACACACAAATCTATATATTAAACTCGGAATTAAAACCAGTTCCCGTGGGTACACCAGGAGAACTATATATTGGTGGTGATGGTTTAGCTAGAGGTTATTTGAACCGCCCTGAAATTACGTCAGAAAGATTTATTCCTAATCCGTTTAACGATGAAAAATTATATAAAACTGGGGATTTAGCCCGTTATTTACCAGACGGTAATATTGAATATTTGGGACGAATTGATCATCAAGTTAAGATTCGCGGTTTCCGCATTGAATTAGGAGAAATTGAAGCCGGTTTAATTCAACACCCGGATGTATATCAGGCTGTGGTCATTGTCCGGGAAGATATTCCTGGGGATAAACGACTGGTGGCTTATGTTGTTCCCCATCAAAAATCAACATTAAATAACATCACCTTAAAACAGTTCCTAGTAGAAAAGTTGCCTAATTATATGATGCCAGCAGCTTTTGTGATTTTGGCATCCTTACCACTCACACCTAATGGTAAGGTAGATCGGCAAAATTTACCCGTACCGGATCGCATTCGTCCCGATTTAGCAGAAGTCTTTGTTGCACCTCGTAACCCCATTGAGGAAAAGTTAGCTGGTATTTGGACTCAGTTGTTGGGACTGGATGTAGTGGGAGTCAATGATAACTTTTTCTGCTTGGGTGGTCATTCCCTGATTATCACGCAGATGCTTTCTCGCGTGCGGGAAGTTTTCTCGGTGAATATATCTTTTAATCAAGTATTTGCCAACCCTGTCATTGCGGCTGTAGCTCAACTCATTACCCAAGGCGGGGAAGAATCAGAATGGCAACGTCCCCCCATCCAAGCCATTTCCCATCAAGGACTTGTACCAGTTTCCTTTTCTCAAGAGCGGATTTACTTTGTCTATAAATTAGCACCAGAAAATAGCGCCTACCAATTCCAAGCGACGATGGAATTAAGAGGAAATCTCAATGTTGAAGCTTTAGAACGCTCTTTAGATGAGATTGTCAAGCGTCATGAAATCTTTCGCACAACCTATGAAGATGTGAATGGTCGGTTATATCAGGTGATTAACCCCCATGAAAGAGTCAGTTTTGAAGTAGTTGATCTGCGGGCAATTCCTGAATCTGAGCGAGAAATTGAGGCAGAAAAGGTGGTGCAGGCAGAAGTGCAAACACACTTAGATATGACTCGACTACCGATAGTCAAGTGGGTTTTATTTAGGTTGAGCGACCAAGAATATATACTGACCCATGTTGAACATCATATTGCCCATGATGGTTGGTCATTTAATGTCTTTTTAAGTGAGTTGGTAACACTGTATCAAGCCTTCTCTGCTGGTAAACCCTCCCCCTTACCTGAACTTAGTTTCCAGTTTGCTGACTTTGCTACTTGGCAGCGTGAATGGGCTAAAACCCCAGAAGCTCAAGCCCAATTAGCCTATTGGCAACAAAAATTAGCAGGGATTCCGCCTCTGTTGGAATTACCTTACGATCGCCCCCGTCCCCAAGAACAAACTTATAATGGTGAGCATCTGCGGATGGAATTGCCTGTTGATTTGTGCGAATCCCTGAGAGTTTTCAGTCATCAACAAGGTGCAACCTTATTTATGACGATGCTGGAAGCGTTTATCATTCTCTTGCACCGATAC
Organism: Okeanomitos corallinicola TIOX110; assembly: GCF_038050375.1. Lineage (NCBI taxonomy): Bacteria > Bacillati > Cyanobacteriota > Cyanophyceae > Nostocales > Aphanizomenonaceae > Okeanomitos > Okeanomitos corallinicola. The sequence continues at coordinate 3,264,870 of NZ_CP150886.1, forward strand.
ATTGGCCAGGATGATATTTTTATCGGGTCTGCGGTTGCTAATCGGCGGATGCAGCAAATCGAAAAGATCATAGGTATGGTTGTTAACAATTTGGTTTTACGTACCGATGTTTCCGGTAATCCTACAGTCCGGGAATTGCTAGACCGTGTACGCCAAGTAACAATAGAAGCTTACGCTAATGAAGATATACCATTTGATAAAGTTGTAGAAGCGATCAGACCGGTTCGCAATTTGAGTCACAATCCACTGTTTCAAGTCATGTTTAGCTTCCATAATTCCGCTAAACCACACTTGCATTTCCCTGGTGTGGACATGACTTTGCATGAACCAGTAAGTAATAAATCGGCAAAGTTTGATATTGATTTCCTCGTAATTCCACGGTTTGAACAAAGCGTACAGTATGGGGCGAAAACAGGAGCAAAAGGAATTACTCTGGTTTTGGAATATAACAGCGATTTGTTTGATGCTGAGACGATCCAAGCCATGTTGGAGCAGTATCAACAGGTCTTAGTGGCGATGATTGCTCACCCAGACCAACAAATTGGTCAAATACCTCTGCTCACGCCATCTCAACAAAAATTACTAGGGGAATGGAATCAAACTTACAGGGAAAATACACAAAGACAGTGTATTCATAAGTTGTTTGAAACTCAGGTAGAGTTAACACCGGATGCGATCGCTGTAGAACAGAATGGGCAAAAATTAACTTACCGAGAATTGAATGATCGCGCTAACCAAGTTGCTAACTATTTAGAAAGTTTAGGAGTCAAACCAGAAACCTTGGTGGGTATCTGCGTTGATCGTTCCTTAGAAATGATTGTTGGTTTACTGGGAATTCTGAAAGCTGGTGGTGCTTATGTTCCCCTTGATCCGGCTTATCCCCAAGAAAGAATAGATGATATCATTGCAGATACCCAACTAGGCGTTTTAATCATCCAAGGCAGATTTAGAGACAAACTACCAGATTTTACTGGGAAAGCAATTTGTTTAGATACTGATTGGTCAGTAATTTCAACATACAGTAAAACAAATCCAATTAGTGATGTTCAACTTCATCACCTGGCTTACATTATCTATACTTCCGGGTCTACGGGTAAACCCAAAGGTGTAATGATTGAACATCAGTCAATGCAGAATTTTGTTACCACCGCTATTGATAAATATGGAATTAGTGGAAAAGATAAAATTCTGCAATTTGCATCCGTTTGTTTTGATACATCCATTGAAGAAATTTTTCCCTGTTTATGTGTCGGTGCAACCTTAGTTTTACGCACCGCAGAAATGCTCAATTCTAGTGATGAATTTTGGCAGTGTTGTCAACAATGGCAGTTAACAGTTTTAGATTTACCTACAGCATATTGGCATCAATTAGTAGTAGATTTAAAACCTGAAGATTCTCGACTACCAGCAAGTTTAAAAACTGTGATTATTGGTGGTGAAGCAGTCCAAATAGAAAAAGTCAAACATTGGCATAGTTGCGTGGATCATTTTTCCCCAACACCGCAATTATTTAATAGTTACGGACCAACAGAAGCAACAGTTGTAACTACCTTAGAACAATTAACAACAACAGAAAATTCTGTTAGTATTGGTAAACCAATTAGTAATGTTCAGGTTTATATTTTAGATCAATATTTGCAACCTGCACCGATAGGAGTTGCTGGAGAATTACATATTGGGGGGAGAGGATTAGCAAGAGGATATTGGCAACGTCCAGAATTAACAGCGGAGAAATTTATTCAGGATCAAAATGGCAATTGCTTGTATAAAACAGGGGATTTAGTCAGATTTAAAAAAGATGGAAAATTAGAATATTTAGGTAGAGTTGATAGTCAAGTCAAAATTCGCGGTTTTCGGATTGAGTTGGGAGAAATTGAAACCGTATTAAGACAACATCCGCAAGTATTACAAGCTGTTGTGATTGCCTATGAAGAAATTCCCGGACAAAAGCGACTTGTAGCTTATATTATCCCTGAAAATTCTCCACCAAAAACTGACGAGTTAAGAAATTTTCTCAAGCAGAAACTACCACATTATATGATTCCGGCGGCATTTATGGTTTTGGCAACATTACCAATGACTGCTAACCGCAAGGTAGATTATCGGGCTTTACCAACACCTGATTTTTCTCGCAGTTCTGAAGATAAATTTGCAGTACCTCGTACACTCATAGAAGAGAAATTAGTAACGATTTGGTCAGAAGTTTTAAGAATAGAAAACATTGGCATTCATGATAACTTTTTTGAACTGGGTGGAGACTCAATTCTCAGCATTCAGTTAATTTCTAAAGCTAATCAAGCGGGTGTGCAAATTGCCGCTAAACAGTTATTTAAGTATCAAACCATTGCTGAGTTAGCAACTGTAGCGGGTATGACTCGCCAAATCAACGCCGAACAAGATTTAGTAACTGGTAAAGTTGGTTTAACACCGATTCAAAAATGGTTTTTTGAGCAGAAATTACCCCAACCTGATTATTTTAATCAATCAACATTATTAGAAGTTTCTTCAGATTTGCAAGTAGAGTTATTGCCACAAGTTTTTCAACAATTGTTAATTCATCATGATGCTTTAAGGTTGCAGTTTGTGCAGGAAGGGGAAAACTGGCAACAGATACATACAGAAATACCAAAATCTATTCCATTAAGCATTTTTGATTTATCGCAGCTAACAGCAGCAGCACAGCAAACAGCAATTAAAACAAAGGATGCCGAACTGCAAGCTAGTTTAGATTTAGCGCAGGGAGAAATTGCCAAATTAGCATTATTTCAACTTGGTAAAAATCAATCCAGTTATTTACTTTTCATTGTCCATCATTTAGCCGTTGATGGTGTGTCATGGCGGATTTTGTTAGAAGATTTAGCGATAGCTTATCAACAAATGTGTCGGGGTGAAGAGATTAAATTACCAGCGAAAACAACATCCTGGAAATATTGGAGCGATCGCTTGATAGAATATGCTCAAACAGAGGCGATCAAAGAGTTAGATTACTGGTTAAATCAATCGAATATAGCAGTTAAAACCTTGCCAGTAGATTATTCTGCGGATCAAAAAAATAATACTGTCTCGACAACTGCATCTGTGACATTAACTTTAAATACAGAACAGACAAACGCCTTATTAAAAGATGTACCATCTGCCTATAATACGCAAATTAATGATGTACTATTAACTGCTCTTATACAGAGTTTTAGTAAATGGACAGGAGAAAATTCTTTATTAATTGATTTAGAAGGACATGGAAGAGAAGACTTATTTGAGGATGTAGACTTATCCCGTACTGTCGGATGGTTTACAACATTATTTCCTGTGGGTTTGGAATTAAAAGAAAATGACAATCTAGGGGAGGCTTTAAAGTCAATTAAAGAACAACTGCGGCTGATTCCCAAACGAGGAATTGGTTATGGAATTTTGCGATATTTGCATCAAGAAAAAACCATCCGCGAAAAATTACAATCTCTACCATCAGCACAAATTAGTTTTAATTACCTGGGACAATTTGATCAAGTTTTAACAGCATCCTCAGCTTTAGGTGTAGCTACAGAATTTACATCTGAACAGAGTTTATTAAATCAACGCAGTCACCTATTAGGAATTAGTGGTTTGATTCGGGCTGGAAAATTAGAAATGACTTGGGCTTATAGTGATAAAATTCACAACAGAGAAACTATTGAAAAGTTAGCTTCAGGATTTATGGAAGCATTAACAAATTTAATTATTCATTGTCAAGCAAAAGACTCTCAAAGTTATACACCTTCTGACTTTTCAGCAGCGAAAATAAATCAAAAACAACTAGATAAATTCCTAGCCAAAATAAAGAAAAAATAGTTACCAATTACCAATTACCAATCATGGAAAACATCGAAGACCTTTATGAACTTTCACCAATGCAGCAAGGGATGTTATTTCATACCCTTTATGCACCAGAATCAGAAGTTTATTTTGAGCAATTACTGTGTGTTATCTCTGGGGAATTGAATGTTTTGGCTTTCCAAACAGCTTGGGAACAGGTTGTAGCTAGACATTCAGTTTTACGTAGTTCCTTTTATTGGGAAGAAATAGAAAAACCCTTGCAAATGGTGAGTAAGCAAGTGGATCTTCCTTGGGAAAAAATAGATTGGCGACATTTAAAATCTGAAGAACAAAAACAGCAATTAGAGGAATTTTTAGTATGCGATCGCCAAAAAGGATTTGCACTAAATCAAGCTCCCTTAATGCGATTTGCAATCATTCAATTAACACAGCAAACCTATCAATTTATTTGGAGTCATCATCATATTCTCTTTGATGGTTGGTCAATGCAAATTATCCTCAAAGAAGTGTTAGCTTTGTATGAAGCAAAGCAAAAGGGAGAAGATTTAAGACTTGCACCAGTTCGTCCCTATCGAGAATATATTGAATGGTTACAGCAGCAGGATATTAAAAAAGCACAAGAATTTTGGCAACAAACACTTCAAGATTTTGAAACTCCTACCCTGATAGGGAATAGGGAACAGGGAACAGGAAACAGAATCAAAGAAATATATCAGGAAAAACGGTTTCAACTATCTACAAAAGTAACAGAAAAATTACAATCTGCGGCGCGACAGCATCATTTAACCTTAAATAATTTAGTGCAGGGAGCATGGAGTTTATTAATTTCCCGCTACAGTGGAGAAAAGGATGTAGTCTTTGGTGCAACTGTATCTGGTCGTCCGCCGGTACTTGAACAAATAGACTCAATGGTGGGATTATTAATTAATACCATTCCCAACCGCGTAAAAATTGATAATCAAACAGAATTATTAACCTGGTTTAAAGAAATACAAAATCAAGCATTAGAACAAGAACAATATAGTTATTTTTCCCTGGCAGAAATTCAACAAATGAGCGATATTCTTCCCGGAATGCCCTTATTTGAAAGCATTTTAGTATTTGAAAATTATCCCGTAGATTCTCAAAAACAAGAAAATCAAAAAACCTTAGAAATTAGTAATCTGAGTTGTTTTGAAAGAACAAATTATCCGTTAACAATAGTAATTAATCCTGGTTCAAAACTAGGAGGGAGAATTGTTTATAACAGCAGCATTTTTGATGAACAGACAATTAACAGAATGATTGGACATTTCCAAACATTACTAACCAAAATCTCCGAGAATTTACAACAAAATATTTCGCAATTATCTTTACTTAGTGCAGAAGAAGAACAAGAATTAATTGTTTTAGAAAATCATCAACCATCAAAAGCTATTAATTATCAATGTGTTCATGTTTTATTTGCTGAACAAGTAGAAAAAACTCCCGATGCTATAGCAGTTATTTATAAACAAGAACAGTTAACATATCAAGAATTAAATAAACGTGCTAATCAATTAGCTCATTATTTAAAATCATTAGGAGTTAAACCAGAAACTAAAGTAGGAATTTGTATTGAGCGTTCCTTGGAAATGGTAATAGGAATACTCGCAATTCTCAAAGCTGGTGGTGCTTATGTTCCCCTAGATCCAGCTTATCCTAGTGAAAGATTAGCCTTGATGCTAGAAGATGTACAAACATCAATATTATTAACACAAACTTCTCTGGAAAATAAACTACCAATAAATAATCAAACTGTAGTAAATATTGATCAAAATTGGGAAATTATTTCTCAATATCCAGAAGAAAATTTACCCAATGAAGTTAGTCCAGAAAATTTAGCTTATATCATTTATACCTCCGGTTCAACAGGAACACCAAAAGGAACAGAAGTTCCCCATCGTAGTTTCATAGGTTTTATGTTTGGGGTTGATTATATTCAACTTGATGAAAAACAAATCTGGTTACAACACTCATCAATTTCTTGGGATGCACTCACATTAGAACTATGGCCACCTTTACTGTATGGTGGAAGTTGTGTATTGTATCCAGATAGAATACCCACACCAGAAGGTTTAGTAGAAATTATTCAAAAATACAAAGTTAATACCCTATTTTTAACTACAGCATTATTTAATTTATTAATTGATCAAATACCACAGGGTTTATCAGAAATTAAACAATTGATGTTTGGTGGTGAATCTATTTCTGTAAATCATCTTCATCGTGCATTAGCAATTTTACCAGAAACGCAAATAATTCATGCTTACGGACCTTCAGAATGTACAGTATTTACCTGTTGTTATCTCATTCCTAAACAAATTCCTGAAAATATCAAATCTATTCCTATTGGTAAACCCATTGGAGATAGAAATGTTTATTTATTAGATACTCATTTACATAGAGTTCCGATTGGTGTTCCCGGTGAATTATATGTAGGTGGTGCAAGTGTTGCTAGAGGGTACTTAAACCAACCAAAATTAACCAGTGAAAAATTTATTGCTAATCCTTTTATTCAAGGAGATATACTTTATAAAACAGGGGATTTAGTTCGTCGTTTACCTGATGGAAACTTGGAATTTATAGGACGGATTGATACACAAGTAAAAGTTCGTGGTTTTAGAATTGAACTATCAGAAATTGAAGCCGTTCTAATTCAACATCCTGACATTAAACAAGTTGTAGTGATAGCAAGAGAAGATGAACCAAGAAAGAAATTATTAGTAGCATATTTGGTAACAAATAATAATTCATTAACGCCTAGCAATTTGAGAAACTTCCTTAAACAGACATTACCAGATTACATGATTCCTAATGCTTTCGTAATTTTAGAAGCATTACCTTTAACTCCTAATGGCAAAATCAATCGTCGTGTCTTACCTGTTCCCGATCATACCCAAAGAAATTTAGAAATTGATTTTGTTGCACCTCGCACACAAATAGAACAAGAATTAACGACTATTTGGAGTGAAGTTTTGAATTTGAAACAAATAGGAATTAACGATAACTTCTTTGAATTAGGAGGACATTCTTTACTAGCGACACAAGTTATTTCGCGGTTAAAAGAAGTATTTAACTTAGATTTTTATTTACGTTATTTATTTGAAAATCCCACCATTGCCGAACTTGCCAAAAAAGTCACAGAACAACAACTAGAACAAACAGAAAATGATGAACTAGCCAAAATCTTAGCAGAAGTAGATCAATTATCAGAAGAAGAGGTAACACAACAATTGTTTTCATAAACATTAATTTCTTAACCTCTATGTCTCTGTGGTTCGATAAAAAATAATTTTCAACAAAACATCATGAGCGATATATTAAAACGTCTGGAAAACCTCTCCCCAGAAAAACGGGAATTAGTCCTCCAAAAACTCAAACAACAACAAAAATCACCAGCACTAAAACCAATATCACGGGAACAACCAATACCCCTATCCTTTGCACAACAAAGACTATGGTTTCTTGATCAACTAGAAGGTGATAACTACGTTTATAACATCCCTTTCTTCTGGAAAATTGACGGATATCTAAATATTAACTCCCTAGAAAAAGCCATTAAAGAAATTATCCAACGTCATGAAATATTACGGACTAGCTTTTCTGTTATTAATGAATCACCAACACAAATAATTCATCTTCAATCACAATTGAAAATACAGGTTTTAGACTGGAAACAATTAACAGCATCTGAACAGTTAAATCAAGCTCAAAAGTTAGCAAAAGAAGAATTACAACAGCCATTTAATTTATCAAAATCGCCCTTAATTAGGGTAAAATTGTTGCAATTAACGGAACAATCTCAGCTACTATTTTTAGTCATCTATCATATAATTGCTGATGGTTGGTCAATGGATATTTTCCGCCGGGAATTGTTCAATTTGTACACAGATTTTTGTGCAGAAAAATCTTCTTCCTTACCGGAATTATCTTTACAATATGCTGATTTTGCACATTGGCAAAGACAATATTTACAAGGTGATATACTACAAAAACAAATCAATTATTGGCAACAACAATTAGCTGAAGTTTCCCCCCTGCTAGAATTACCCACAGATCATCCACGTCCATCAGTTCAAAGTTTTAGAGGACGTAGTGAATTTTTACAAATTGATCGGGATTTAACGCAGAAATTAAAGCATTTAAGTCAAGAGTCAGGAACGACGATGTTTATGACTTTACTGACAGTATTTGCGCTGTTATTGTCCCGTTATAGTGGTAAAGAAGATATTGTCATTGGTTCTGCGATCGCCAATCGAAACCGTCGGGAAATAGAACCCTTAATTGGCTTTTTTGTCAATACCTTAGCTTTGCGTACCAACTTACAAGGAAATCCCACCTTTAAAGAATTATTACAACGGGTAAAACAAGTAACCTTAGATGCTTATGACCATCAAGATTTACCCTTTGAAAAATTAGTTGATGAATTAGGTTTAGAGCGATCGCTTGCTTATCATCCCCTATTTCAAGTTGCTTTTGGTTTGCAAACTGGAACTCAAGAAAAATTAGAAATTCCTGGTTTAACTCTCACCCGTTTTGAGTGGGAAAACACCACCACATTATTTGATTTATCCTTAATTTTTCGAGAAACTCCCCAAGGTTTAATCGGAGAATGGGAATATGCAACAGATCTATTTGATCAAGAAACTATCCAAAGAATGCTCGGACATTTTGAAGTTCTGATTAAGACAATTATTGATCAACCAAATCAAAAAATTAATAATATATCCTTACTTATAGAAAAGGAAATTCAGCAACTACAAATCTGGAATCAAACTCAAACTAAATATCCTCAAAATAAAACTCTAGTTGATTTATTTACAGAGCAAGTTAACAAAAATCCTAATAATTTAGCTGTAGTTTTTGAATCCCAAAGTTTAACTTATCAACAATTAAATGAAAAATCAAATCAATTAGCTAATTATTTAATAGAGAATTATCAAATTCAAGCAGATACATTAATTGGTATTTCTGTTGAACGTTCTTTAGAAATGATTATTGGTGTCCTTGGTATTCTTAAAGCTGGTGCTGCTTATGTACCAATTGACCCTAATTATCCCCAAGAACGAATTAAGTTTATGTTAGCAGATTCGGGGATATCGGTATTATTAACTCAAAGTTTTTTATTAGATAAATTACCGTTATTAGATAATTCTATTGAGGTTTTTTGTTTAGATGATAGCTCACGCAAAGACGCAAAGACGCAAAGAAAGACACAAAGTGAAATCAGGAAAAATGAAATTAAACCTAATAATTTAGCTTATGTTATTTATACTTCTGGTTCGACAGGAAAACCTAAAGGGGTAATGATTGAACATCAAGCAATTGTTAATTTAGCCTTAGCTTGGACTGAAACATTTAAAATACAAAATCACAGTCGTTTACTTCAGTTTGGTTCTTTTAGTTTTGATTTATCTATTGGTGAAATTAGTACGGCTTTAGTTTCTGGTGCTTGTTTATATTTAGGAAATAAAGAAACTTTATTACCAGGTCACAGTTTAGTTGATTTTTTAACTAAACACAAAATTACCCATAGTTTTTTATCTCCTTCAGCTTTATCTGTTTTACCAAAGGTCAGTTTTCCTGATTTAAAGTGTATTACTGTAGGTGGTGAAGTTTGTAGTGATGAATTAGTTAGTCAATGGGGAAAAGGAAGAAATTTTTATAACTGCTATGGTCCCACAGAATCTACTGTGATTGCTGCATTATACCTTTGTCAACCTAATGATAAAAAACCTGCCATTGGTAAACCAATTTCCAATACTCATATCTATATTTTAGATGCCAATAATCAACTTTTACCTCCAGGAATACCAGGAGAATTATGTATTGCTGGTGCAGGTTTAGCTAGGGGTTATTTAAACCGTCCTCAAATTACAGCAGAGAAATTTATTGATATTGAATTATTTGGTAAAACTGAGAGAATTTATAAAACTGGTGATTTAGCAAAATGGAATTATGATGGCAATTTAGAATATTTAGGACGTATTGACGATCTGATAAAATTAAGAGGTTTTAGAATTGAAATAGGAGAAATTGAATCACTTTTATTACAACATCATTTAGTTAAAGAAGCTGTTGTAGTGTTATCTACAAATAATGGTAATTCTAAATTATTAGCTTATATTACAGAATTAGAAAAATCTGCTAATTTAGCAACTGAAGTTAAGGAATATCTGAAAAATCGCCTACCAAATTATATGATTCCTAGCCAAATTATGGTTTTGGAAACATTACCGCTAACTGCTAATGGTAAACTAGATCGGCGAGCATTACCAACACCAAATATAGATATTGCTGATAATTTGGAAATACCCGTTACTCCCACAGAAGAAATACTAGCTAGTTTATGGCAAGGGTTATTAAAAATAAAATCTGTTGGTCGTTCTGATAACTTCTTTGAATTAGGTGGAAATTCTCTTTTAGCAACTCAATTAGTAACGCGAATTCGTGATAGTTTGAGTGTAGATTTACCTGTTCGTAAAGTATTTGAACAAAGTATTTTATCTGAGTTAGCGCGAGAAATTGAAAAAGCTACTCAAAGTGTGAATTTACTACCTCTTTTACCACAGCCAGAAAATGAACCTAAAGCATTATCTTTTGCTCAGTCAAGATTATGGTTTTTAGCTCAATTGGAAGGTCAAGGAACTTCATCTACTTATAATATGCCAGTGGCATTTCATCTGGATGGAAATCTCAATGTAGAGGTTTTAAAGCAAAGTTTAACTTATTTATTACAACGTCATAGTAGTTTACGTACTTATTTCCCAGCTTTGGAGGGAGAACCCCAAGTAGTTGTGAGAAATATAGAAGAAATAGAAGTATTAGAAATTGTAGATTTGCAAAAATTTGATCCTCAAACTCAAGCAGAAACTGTACAAAAGTTAGCTGATATTCATGCTCAAACACCCTTTGATTTAAATATTGATTGTTTGTTTAGAGCTAAATTACTGCAACTTAGTCAAACTAAAAATATCCTGTTGATGAATATGCACCACATTATTAGTGATGGTTGGTCAATGGGTGTGTTTAAACGAGAATGGGAACAGGCTTATGCTGCTTATGCTGCGGGAGCTACTCCCAATTTAGCACCGTTACCGATTCAATACAGTGATTTTGCGGACTGGCAGCGTAATTGGTTACAAGGTGAAATCCTCAAAACCCACGAAGATTACTGGCAAAAACAGTTAGGTGATGCACCCCGCTTGCTGGAATTACCTACAGATTATCCCCGTCCAGCGCAACAAAGTTACCAAGGTAAAAGGGAAGAATATTTTTTGAGTCAAGAACTAACTCAGCAACTTAAACACCTGAGTCAAGAACAGGGTGTCAGTTTGTTTATGACCTTGTTTACGGCTTTTAGCATTTTACTCTCGCGTTACAGTCGTCAAGAGGATTTGTGTGTTGGTTCTGGTATTGCTAACCGCACCCATAGTTACACAGAAAAGTTAATTGGTTTTTTTGTCAATACCTTAGTATTAAGAAGCAAAATTCAGTCAGAAAAAACATTTATTGATTTACTCCAACAAACTCGCCAAACTTGTTTAGATGCTTATGCTCATCAGGATATTCCCTTTGAGTATTTAGTGGAAAAACTGCAACCAGAACGTAGTTTAAGCTATAACCCTTTATGTCAAGTAATGATAGTTGTGCAAAACATGGAAGGAGCAGGGAAAAATGTGAGTTTAACAGGTTTGGAAATTCAACAATTAGAACAAAATTATCCCTTCGCCAAGTTTGATTTAACATTGTATCTCTTTGAAAAAAATGAACAATTATATTGTATGTGGGAATACGCCACGGATTTATTTGCAGACTCAACAATTAAACGTATGGCGGCACATTTTGAAGTTTTGCTCACAGCAATTATTCAAAATCCCCAACAGCTAATTTATCAACTACCTCTAATTACTACCACGGAAATAAAACAACTACAAACTTGGAATCAAACCTATAACAATTACCTTCAAAATCAAACACTGGTAGATTTATTTGCACAACAAGTCACACAAAAAACTAATAATTTAGCTGTGGTTTTTGAATCCCAAAGTTTAACTTATCAACAATTAAATGAAAAATCCAATCAATTAGCTGATTATTTAATAGAGAATTATCAAATTCAACCAGATACATTAATTGGTATTTCCGTTGAACGTTCTTTAGAAATGATTATTGGTGTTCTTGGTATTCTTAAAGCTGGTGGTGCTTATGTGCCAATTGACCCCAATTATCCCCAAGAACGGATTAAGTTTATGTTGGAAGATGCGGGGATATCGGTATTATTAACTCAAAGTTTTTTATTAGATAAATTACCATTAAATGATTTAGATAATTCTATTGAAGTTTTTTGTTTGGATGATAGCTCACGCCAAGACGCAAAGACGCAAAGGAAGAAGCAAACGGAAATCAGGAAAAATGAAATTAAACCTAATAATTTAGCTTATGTTATTTATACTTCTGGTTCGACAGGAAAACCTAAAGGAGTAATGATTGAGCATAGAGGAATAGTAAATTTAACTTTGGCAGTTAATCAAGTCCTGCAAATTCAACATCAAAGCCGTTTACTTCAGTTTGCTTCTTTTAGTTTTGATGCCTCAATTTGGGAAATTGCTACTACTCTTGTGGCTGGTGCTTGTTTATATCTAGCACAAAAGGAAACCTTGTTACCCAGTCAAGATTTAATTAACTTTTTAACTGAACACAAAATTTCACACCTTACCTTACCTCCCTCGGTTTTATCTCTATTACCCCCAGCAAATTTACCTGATTTGCAAGTTTTAGTTACTGCTGGTGAAACTTGTCCAACAGAATTAGTAAATCAGTGGGCAAAGGGAAGGCATTTTTTTAATGCCTATGGACCAACAGAATCTACAGTTTGTGCAAGTATATTTCTTTGTCAACCTAATGATAAAAAACCACCCATTGGTAAACCAATATCTAATCTTCATATCTACATTTTAGATGCTAATAATCAACTTTTACCTCCAGGAATACCAGGAGAATTATGTATTGCTGGTGCAGGTTTAGCTAGAGGTTATCTCAATCGTCCTGAAATTACGGCAGAGAAATTTATTGATATTGAATTATTTGGTAAAACTGAGAGAATTTATAAAACTGGTGATTTAGCAAAATGGAATCATGATGGTGATTTGGAATATCTAGGACGTATTGATCATCAAGTTAAACTGCGTGGTTTTAGAATTGAATTAAGTGAAATTGAAGCATCACTACTCAAACATCCAAAAATTCAGGAAGCGGTTGTTGTTGTTAGCAAAGATAGTGATTTTGATCAACGTTTAGTAGCTTATATTGTCCCTACTACCAAAGAAGAAAATACAAACTCAAATGAATTGGTAGAATTGTGGTCAGACCTTTTTAATACTAACTATTCTCAGCAAACAAATCCCACCGATGATCCAACTTTAAATATAGTTGGTTGGAATGATAGCTACACCGGAGAACCTATTTCTCCGACAGCAATGCAAGAATGGCGGGATACAACAATTGCTAAAATTCTGGAACTTACACCCAAAAAAGTTTGGGAAATTGGTTGTGGTTCAGGAATGTTATTGTTTAAGGTTGCTCCCCATTGTCAACATTATTTAGGTACAGATTTTTCACCGGAAGCATTACAGTACATTGAACAATATCTAGAACCACAAGCTCTCAAAAATAAAGTTAGTTTAAAAGTTGGCGCAGCTAACCAGTTTACAGATATTGAAACCAATGTTTATGATTTGGTAATTATCAATTCTGTAATTCAATATTTCCCATCTTTAGATTACTTAATAGAGGTAATAGAAGGGACAATTAAAACAGTCAGTCATCAAGGAAAAATATTTCTTGGTGATGTGCGAAATTTGCATTTATTAGAGGCTTTTCATACAGCTTCTGAATTTTATCGCTCTGCTGATGAATTATCAATTCAGGAATTACGCCAAAACGTTCAAACAAGCATTCGCACCGAAGAAGAACTACTCATTGATCCTGATTTCTTTTTCGCTATCCAACAAAAGTTTCCACGTATCACTCATGTAGAAATTCAACTGAAACGGGGTAACAATCATACAGAAATGAGTCGTTTTCGTTATGATGTGGTCTTATATTTAGATCAAGCAGAAGCTAATTTTATAGAACCTGAATGTTTAAACTGGCAAGAACAACAGTTAAATCTAGAAACCATTGAGGAAATTTTAACTACTCAAAAACCGGATTTATTAAACATTAAAAATATTCCCAATGCGCGGTTAAGTTTGGAAATGGCGCTGTTAGATAAAATTTCTCAAAGCGATGGAACTATTGCAGATTTAAAAACAGCAATTTTTCAACTTGAATTAGGAATAGAACCAGAAACATTCTGCACCTTAATGGGAGATTTACCCTATAAAGTGTTTATTCAATATAGTTCACTAAATTTGGCTAATTATGATGTGATTTTCCAAAGGAATATTCCTGGAAGAAAGCAAATACCCAGATTTAATCAAAGGGAAAATTGGCGATTTAAACCTTGGCAAGATTACGCTAATCAACCATTACAATATCGTACTAATCAAGTTGATCCAGCTTTGTTAACAGAATGGCGAGATTTTATAGGTAAAACTCTACCTGATTATATGATTCCTAGCCATTTTATGGTGATAGAAAAACTACCACTGACACCAAATGGAAAAATAGATCGTCAAGCTTTACCTGCACCAGATCAAATTGTTGATATAAAAAATATTGAATTACCTGTCACGGAAACAGAAAAATCACTAGCTCAACTTTGGATAAAACTGCTCAAATATGAAATTATATCTCGAACAGATAACTTTTTTAATTTGGGAGGACATTCTTTATTAGCAACCCAATTATGTTATCGTATCCGTGATCAATTCAAAATAGATATCCCACTTCGTCAAGTATTTGAGTTTCCAATTCTCAGTGAATTGGCGAATTATATAGATAGTTGTATTTGGGTTAATTCCAATACATCAGAAATAGAACCTTTAAGTTCAGATGAGGAGGAAATTGAACTATGACTAAGCTGTTACGCACCTAAATTGGATAATCCTAAAATGGTTAAATCCTGTGGGGTGGGCATCTTGCCCGCCAGACTTATACAAATTAAATGCACAACAGCTTATGACTCAAAATCAACAAGTAATTTCTTTAATACAGCGTTTACAAAATCTAGGTTGTCGCATTTGGGCAGAAGATGATAAATTACGAATTCGTACTAGCAAAAACGCTCTGTCTGCTGAACTAAAACAGGAACTTCAAAACAATAAAGCAGAGATTCTGGCTTTTTTAAAAACTGCTAAAACTCAAGCTCTTACTACAGAAGAAATTCCGGTTTTAAGTGCTGATGCTCCTAAACCACTTTCTTTTGCTCAACAACGGCTGTGGATATTATCACAACTCCAGGGAGCATCAACTACTTATAATATGCCGATGGCTTTACAATTAGATGGAGACTTAAATATTGATGCTCTACATTCTAGTTTTGCCTATTTATTAAATCGTCATGAATGTTTGAGGATGTATTTTCCTACAGTTGATGGGGATCCCAAAATTGCTATTTATAAGTTAACAGAAATTGAAGTTTTAAATATCAAAAATGTTCATATTCAAATCAATATTCAAAATTTAATTGATACTCATGGACAAGAATTATTTGATTTAAATACTGGCCCATTGTTTACAGCCAAATTATTGCAAATTAGCGATCGCCAATTTACATTACTGATGAATATGCACCACATTATCAGTGATGGTTGGTCAATGGGTGTTTTTATGCGGGAATTATGGCAAGCTTACACCGCTTTTAACCAAGGTCAAACCCCAAATTTGCCTCCTTTACCTATTCAATATAGTGACTATGCAGCTTGGCAGCGTAACTGGTTACAAGGAGAAGTTTTAGACCGACAAATTAATTATTGGCAAAATCAACTTAATGATGCTCCTCCTTTATTAGAATTACCTACAGATTATCCTCGTCCCGCAGAACAAAGTTATCATGGCGATCGCTATACATTTTCTCTCTCATCAGAATTAAGCACATCTGTAAAAACTTTTAGTCAACAACAAGGTGTCAGTCTCTATATGACTTTGTTGGCAACTTTAAGTATTTTACTGGCTCGTTATAGTCGTCAAAATGATTTGTGTATTGGTTCTCCCATTGCTAACCGCACCCATGCTCAAACTGAAGGATTAATTGGCTTTTTTGTTAATACTTTGGTAATGCGAAATCAAATCAATTGGCAACAAAGTTTTATTGATTTATTACAACAAACTCGTCAAACTTGTTTAGATGCTTATGCCCATCAAGATATTCCTTTTGAAGTTTTGGTAGAAAAGTTACAACCAGAAAGGAGTATGAGTTATAACCCTTTATTTCAGGTCATGTTTGCACTGGAAAATAACGAAAGTCCAGAGGTAAATTTACCAGGATTAAAGATGGAAATATTGGGAGTTAAGGGTGCAATATCCAAGTTTGATTTATCACTCTTGGTAATGGAAGAAAATAACCAATTAACCTGTTCTTGGGAATATGCCACAGACTTATTTGCCAGGGTGACAATTCAAAATATAGCTGAACAATTTGCAGTTCTACTCCAAGGAATTCTTGATAATTCTAATCAACCAATTTATACTTTTCCTTTGATGACAGCAACTCAACTATTACAGTTACAACGCTGGAATCAAACTCAAACCGAATATCCTCAAAACAAAACTTTAGTTGATTTATTTGCACAACAAGTAGAAAAACATCCTAATAATTTAGCTGTAGTTTTTGAATCCCAAAGTTTAACTTATCAACAATTAAATGAAAAATCAAATCAATTAGCTAATTATTTAATTGATAATTATCAAATTCAAGCAGATACATTAATTGGTATTTCTGTTGAACGTTCTTTAGAAATGATTATTGGTGTCCTTGGTATTCTTAAAGCTGGTGCTGCTTATGTACCAATTGACCCTAATTATCCCCAAGAACGGATTAATTTTATGTTAGCAGATTCGGGGATATCGGTATTATTAACTCAAAGTTTTTTATTAGATAAATTACCGTTATTAGATAATTCTATTGAGGTTTTTTGTTTGGATGATAGCTCACGCAAAGACGCAAAGACGCAAAGGGAAACAAGGAAAAATCAAGTTAAACTTAATAATTTAGCTTATGTTATTTATACTTCTGGTTCGACAGGAAAACCTAAAGGGGTAATGATTGAGCATCAAGCAATTGTTAATTTAGCTTTAGCTTGGACTGAAACATTTAAAATACAAAATCACAGTCGTTTACTTCAGTTTGGTTCTTTTAGTTTTGATTTATCTATTGGTGAAATTAGTACGGCTTTAGTTTCTGGTGCTTGTTTATATTTAGGAACTAAAGAAACTTTATTACCAGGTCACAGTTTAGTTGAGTTTTTAACTACACATAAAATTACCCATAGTTTTTTATCTCCTTCAGCTTTATCTGTTTTACCAAAGGTCAGTTTTCCTGATTTAAAGTGTATTACTGTAGGTGGTGAAGTTTGTAGTAATGAATTAGTTAGCAAATGGGGAACAGAACAAAGTTTATATAACTGCTATGGACCAACAGAATCTACAGTTATTGCTGCATTATACCTTTGTCAACCTAATGATAAAAAACCTGCCATTGGTAAACCAATTTCCAATACTCATATCTATATTTTAGATGCCAATAATCAACTTTTACCCCCAGGAATACCAGGAGAATTATGTATTGCTGGTGCAGGTTTAGCTAGAGGTTATCTCAATCGTCCTGAAATTACAGCAGAGAAATTTATTACAGTTGAATTATTTGGTAAAACTGAGAGAATTTATAAAACTGGTGATTTAGCAAAATGGAATCATGAGGGTAATTTAGAATATTTAGGACGTATTGACGATCTGATAAAATTAAGAGGTTTTAGGATTGAAATAGGAGAAATTGAAGCAGTTTTATTGCAACATCATTTAGTTCAAGAAGTAATTGTTACTTTACATAAAACTGATAACAATCAGAGTTTAATTGCTTATGTAATAGGAAATAATCATAATTTATCTACAGACTTTAAAAATAACCTCAAAAATTATCTCAAATCTCGCTTACCAGATTACATGATTCCGGCGCAAATTATTCTCTTAAAACAGTTACCTTTAACACCAAATGGGAAAATTGATCGGAAAAATTTACCGACTCCTAATATTAGATTGGCAAGTTTATATACAGCACCAGGTAACGAAATAGAACAAAAATTAGCGCAATTATGGTCTGCGGTTCTAGAACAGGAAAGAATAGGAATTTATGATAATTTCTTTGATTTAGGTGGTCATTCTTTATTAGCGGTAAAATTAATTAATCTGATTCAACAGGAGTTTAGCAAAAAACTTTCTTTGGGTAGTTTATTTCAAAATCCTACTATTTCTCAATTAGCAGAACAAATTAATAATAATGAATCTACTATATCTGAAAATTCTCATCCTGATTTACTAACACTTCAACCCCAAGGAAATGCAACCCCTATATTTTGTCTTCCTGGTGCAAATGCACATGGTTTCTATTTTCAAGACTTAGCTTTTAATTTAGGAGAACATCCAGTTTATAGCTTAGAAACTCCTGGAAGAGATGGAATGAGTGCAATTCCCAATTCAGTAGAAAATCATGCCAGTCAATTAATTGAAGTATTACATCAACAGCAAACGAAGAGTCCATACATACTTGTCGGATATTCTTCCGGTTGTGCGGTTGCTTTGGAAATGGCTTACCAATTAGAACAGCAAGGGGAAAAAGTCGGTTTACTTGCTATTTTAGATGCTGGTTTAGTTTCTCATCCACAATATTTAATTGATAGGCAAGAAATTGATTGGATTTGGCAATTACTCCAAAGAATTGAAGCCTTAAAAGGTGTTAATTTAGGTTTAAAATATGCTGATTTAGCTGCTCAAATTGATGATCAATCTCGTTGGGATTTAGCCGCTGAATTTTTATATAAACATCAAGTTTTACCAGAACATTCTAGTCTTTCTTTGCTGAAAATTAATATGCAAGTCATGAAAAATTTAACCCAAAATTACGCCAATTATCAACCTAAGTATCAAATTTCTGCGCCAATAGTGTTATTTCGTGCTGAGGAAAATCATGAAATTGTTTTACAAGAACTCCGAGCTATTTCCAATTATGATTTACCGGATTGGGGATGGCAAGCCTATACTCAAAAACCGATCCAGGTGATATCAGTACCAGGAAACCACGGACGAATGCTTTATGAACCAAATATCAAAATTTTATCCACACAATTAATGATGATGATTTCTTAATCTATTAAAACCTACATTCCGCACTTGAATTTAAAATCTTGAATCTTGAATCTTGAATTTTGATTTTTTTGAACTTTCTTTAAACCTGCAAATGGGATCAAACAATGCAAACTCTACCAATTAAAATTTCTGATACAACTCTACGGGATGGAGAACAACAAGTAGGCCTTTTTTTCTCCTATCCAACTAAACACAAATTAGCTCATTTAATTGCTCAAACCGGTGTCCATGAATTGTGTATCATGCCTTGTGTGTGTGAACAAGAAGCAGAGTTAGTCAAATCCTTAGTATCAGCAGGATTGGATAGTATAGTTACTGCTGATACAATGATGGGCAAAAATTACATTGATCACGCTAAGGAATGCGGAGTTAAGCGGATTGTTCTCTTCCATGCTGTTTCTGATCGTTTGCTGTTTTTGCGAAATCCTCAAGTCCGCTTGATGAGTGAATATGAAGGTAAAACCATTGATGATGATATTCCACCGCAGATCATTAATAAAGTTCGTCAAGATGCTATTAATTTGATTGTGGAAAATTTGCATTATGCAACAAAAGTCGCTGGATTAAAAGTTGGTTTTGCCGCTGAAGATGCTTCTAGAGCAGATTTTGATTTTTTAGTAGAATGTATTCGTTCATTTAGTCCTTATATTGAACATTTTCTACTATGTGATACTGTGGGGATTCTAAATCCAGAAAAGAGTTATATCTGGATTAATGATTTGCTTCAATCTACTACAGGAGTAGAGTTTGGGTTACATTATCACAATGATATGGGATTGGCATTGGAAAATACTCTCCAGTCTCTCATAGCCGGAGCAAATTTAGTATCAGGAACTTTTTGTGGAATTGGGGAAAGAGCGGGAAATGTTGCTATTGAGCAGGTTTTAAATGGTTTAAAAATCCGTTTTGGTATTGAAGTTGAAGGAATAAATTATGATGCTCTTGCTGATGTGACAAATTATATTGAAAAATTAGGAGTTCGTCCCGCACCTCCTTATTCTCAAACAGCACAAAGTCATCAATCAGGTATTCATGTTAATTCTTTGTTTCGTGATCCTCAGAGTTACGCTATATTCCCTCATAACGATATAAATATCGTCTTTGGTAAATGGAGTGGAGTTAGTAACTTTCAATATCTCTTTGAAAAGCAATTACACAATCCTCAACCCAGAACCAAGTACGAGAAAATGCGGACTATTATCAAATCACTAGCAACTGAACAAGAGCGATATTTTACAGCTAACGAAGTTTTAGAATTCTGGAAAGATGGTATCTTTGAGTAGTTGCTGTGGAAATCCACAGATCGAAATTTAAAATATTTACAGCCTCAGAGTTAAACTATGGGTGAATCATCGTTCAACTTTTTAATCCTGGGTATTCAACTTTGACAGTTTATCAGTACAAAAATTATCAACATTTTTTCAACAAATGCAAGCTACTACTGTTCAAGATCCAAAATCAAAAAAAGAAAAGTCTTCATCTAATAATCAACTTTGGCAAAGTCTCAAAGCTATCACGGGCCCCTACTGGTATCCTACTGAAGCAAATACTAGGGCATTTTCAGATGTACTTCGCTCTTGGGTAATGCTATTTATCTTTATCATCCTAGTCATAGGACTTGTGGGAGTCAGTGCTGTAGATAGTTTTATCACCCGCAATTTACTTGATACTCTTACTCAAGAAAAAGATTTACAGAAATTTTTTGATATTCTCTGGTTGTTTGTAGGTTCTCTACTCTTAACTACCATTTTTCTTGGACTTTCTAAATATGTCAGAAAACAAATTGCTTTAGACTGGTATGAATGGTTAAACAACTATATAGTCTCTAAATATTTAAGTAATCGTGCTTACTATAAAATAAATTTTAAATCCGATATTGAGAATCCAGATCAACAAATAGCTCAAGAAATAGAACCACTAACTACAAATTCTCTGAATTTTCTCTCTACTTTTTTAGAAAAAATTCTAGAAATGATTACGTTTTTGATCATTCTTTGGAGTATGGCTAAATGGGTAGCAATTGCTGTCATTATTTACACTATATTAGGTAATTTAGTGGCTGGTTATTTAGGTCGAGAGTTGAATAATATTCAGCAAGAAGAATTAAAATCTACAGCAGACTATAGTTATAGTTTAACTCATATTCGCAATCATGCTGAATCTATTGCTTTTTTCCAGGGAGAAGAACAAGAGTTAAATATTATTCAAAAGCGATTTAATAAAATTATTCAAAATACTAAAAGCAAAATTAATTGGGAACGAACCCAGGATTTATTTAATAGAGCATATCAAGCTGTATTGCAAATCTTCCCATTTCTAGTATTTGCACCTTTACAAATTCAAGGTCAAATAGATTTTGGTGAAATTAGTCAAGCTAGTATGGCTTGTAATTTGTTTTCCGTTGCTTTAGCGACGTTAATCAGAGAATTTGCCACTTCAGGACGTTATTCGAGTTATATTGAACGTGTAGTAGCATTGGCTAATGCTTTAGATAAAGTCAATGAACAGTCGGAAAATTTAAGTAGAATTAATACAATCGAAGAAAAGCGTTTGGCTTTTGAAAATGTGACTTTACAAACTCCTAACTATGAACAGCTAATTGTCGAAAATTTGTCATTATCTGTACAACCAGGAGAAGGGTTATTAATTGTTGGTCCGAGTGGTCGCGGAAAAAGTTCTCTGTTACGAGCGATTGCTGGTTTATGGAATTCAGGAACTGGTCTTATAGTCCGGCCTCCTTTAGAAGAAGTCTTATTTTTACCCCAACGTCCTTATATCATTTTGGGAACTTTACGGGAACAATTAACCTATCCCAGCATAGACCGCAAGATCAGCGATCGCCAAATTGAGGAAGTTTTAAAACAAGTTAATCTCCAAAATTTATTAAGTCGGATAGATGGTTTTGATAAAGAAGTTCCTTGGGAAAATATCCTCTCATTAGGAGAACAACAACGTCTAGCATTTGCCAGACTGTTAGTTACTCAACCTAGCTTTACAATTTTAGATGAAGCTACCAGTGCCTTAGATTTAAAAAATGAAGGTAATTTATATGAACAATTAAAAGCAGCAAAAACTACATTTATTAGTGTTGGTCACAGAGAAAGTTTATTCAACTATCATGAATGGGTTTTGGAATTATGCCAAGATTCTAGTTGGCAACTTTTAACAGTCAAAGAATATCATCAACAAAAAGCTCAAGGAATTATCAATAATGCTGCGGAAACTCCAGAAATTACCATAGATGTTTTACCAAGCACTGAATCTCTTACTCCATCAGAAATATCTATAGAGTCTTCGGAAAATGCAGAATCACAAATAGATGTAATAGAAAATGAATCTGTAAATAATGAACCGGCGAACTTAGAAATATCCACAGATACCACAGAGTCTTCGGAAAATGCAGAATCACAAATAGATGTAATAGAAAATGAATCTGTAAATAATGAACCGACGAACACTCTAGAAATATCTACAGATACCACAACAATTGGAGGTCTTTCTCATCGAGAAATGCAAGCATTATCAGGCTTAAAAATTAATACTATTAGAAGTAAGGGTAGTATGGGTAAGACTATTACGACTGATGATGATTCTACCTACCGCTACAACAAAAGTTCAAAGGTGTGGATGATGGTTTAGGAGTTGAACAAAGTAGTGAGTAGATAAGATTTTTATGCACATATCCAAAGACATTGTTTTATTAATTACCCATAGTGGTGATTTCTTCACAATAGATAGAGTTGCAGAAGCCTTAACCAAAAAAGGAGTGCAACCATTTCGTCTCGATACAGATAAATTTCCCTTAGAAGTGCAATTAACAGCACATTTTGATCAGTCGAAAACTTATCATACCCTAGAATATAACAACCAATTAATCAGCACCGAACAAGTTAAAGCTGTATGGATGCGTCGGGTATGGGAACCTCAATTTGGTCAAGAATTAGCACCTAAATTTCGAGAAGCTTGTATTAGAGAATCAAAAGCCACCTTAAATGGTTTTTGGGATAGCCTCAGAGAAGCGCGTTGGGTAGATTATTTAGAACGAATGGATGCAGCAAGTGATAAACTCCGACAACTCAGAGTTGCATCAGAAGTAGGTTTTCAAATTCCTCAAACTCTCATTACCAACAAAGCTGAAGCAGCAAGGGAATTTTTTCAACAAGTCAACGGCAAAATGGTGAGCAAATTATTAACTGCTCTTTCCCGCACCATGGAAGCAACATCTTTCTTTTTTTACACCAGCACAGTCAAAGAAGAAGACTTACAAGATGCGGAATCATTGCGTTATTGTCCCATGGTTTTTCAGGAACAAATTCCTAAAAAATCGGAATTGCGGGTAATTTATGTGAATGGTCAAGTATTTGTAGGCGCATTAGAAGCTGATGTTTATGCAAATGCTAAAGCAGACTGGCGTAAACCAGGAGTAGAAATAGGTGCATGGAGACACCATCAACTACCTGACGAAATTTTACGTCGTTTGCAAATATTCATGGGTAAATTTGGTTTGTCCTATGGAGCATTAGATTTTATCGTTACTCCATCAGATGAATATGTATTTTTAGAAGTCAACCCAGGAGGAGAATGGGGGATGATCGAGAGAGATTTAGACTTACCAATTGCCGATGCGATCGCCAATACCCTTCTTTCCTAAAACATCTGAAATTATGATCAAATTATGATCACTCCATCTGCGTCAATCTGCGTTTATCTGCGTTCAACTTTGATCTAAAAATTAACGAATTTTAGGGAAAAATTATTATGACAGTCCTAATAGTCACCTTTAGCCAAGATAATGAAAGCATTCCTTTAGTCATCAAAGAAATAGAAGCTAGAGGAGAAAAAGCCTTTCGTTTTGATACCGATAGATACCCCACAGAAGTAAAACTAGATATTTATTGTGGTGATACAGAAAAAGTAATTATTACTGATGGTGAAAACAAGTTAGATTTGAGTGAAGTTTCCTCAGTTTGGTATCGGCGGATGCGTTATGGGGCAAAAATTCCCCAAACAATGGAAAAGCAATTTAGAGATGCTTCTGTAGAAGAATGTCGCCGGACTGTGAGGGGAATGATAGCCAGTTTAAAAGCCTTTCATTTTGATAAAATGTCCAATGTTGATATCACCAATCATAAACAATTACAACTGCAAGTAGCAAGGCAATTAGGATTAGATATTCCCCGGACATTAACATCTAATAATTCAGAAGCAGTCAGACAATTTGCATCTGAATTTCCAGAACATGGCATAGTCACAAAAATGCTATCTTCCTTTGCTATTTATGGTGATAAAAACGAAGAAATGGTAGTTTTTACCAGTCCTGTAACAGAGGATGATTTGAATAATATGGAAGGATTGTGTTATTGTCCTATGACCTTCCAAGAAAACATCCCCAAGTCTGTAGAATTAAGAACAACAATTGTTGGACATCATGTATTTACTGCTGCCGTAGATTCTCAAAGTTTATCAGGATCTACCTATGATTGGCGTAAAGAAGGAAGAAACTTAGCCAAGAATTGGCAACCTTATGAATTGCCAGAAGATATTGAGAAAAAACTCCTGCAACTAATGGCCCATTTTGGCTTAAATTATGGGGCAATTGATATTATTGTCACTCCCGATGGACGTTATGTTTTCTTAGAAATTAATCCTGTGGGTGAGTTTTTCTGGATGGAAGTATATCCACCAAATTTCCCAATTTCTAGTGCGATCGCGGAAATCTTACTCACTGGTAGGAATTGATCATCAAAATTACTCACAATGCTACATTTTCACCCAATTATGCAAACAATTACCGCTGGATGCGATCCAGATAATATAGCTTTAAAGCGAATTTTAGAAAAAATTGGCATGAACCTGATAGCAGCAAAAGAGAAAGTTTTAGTCTGGAAGCTATCTAAAGCAGCTAAGTAAGGTAGAGTAATGGTGTGTCCTTACACTGTTAAAAATCAGAATCATGTTAATTAAACAGCAGAAAAAACTAATCACTCATAAAAGTATTAGTATTTATGAACAAACCTATCAATTACCAGTCCTCAAAAATAATAGTGTCAAAAAAGTTCAGCAAAAAATCAAAGAACGCCAACAATTAATTAAAGAAGGTGTCAGATATCATTATCGGTTTGGTGGCATAATTAAGCGAAAAAAAGAAATTACACAGGGAGAAGTTTTGGATGAAGTTAAATTATTTATTCAGGACTATTTTCATATTATTGATTTTTTAGAGAGTTATAAAAATAATTATCATGATTTTTTATTAACTTTGACAGTAGACTTAAAAAAATTATTTAAACAAAAATATTTAGAAGTCAAGAAAATAGAAGATGATAGAAGTAAATTAGAATTAAAAAACCATCAAAATCCCCAGATATTAGAGCAATTAAAAACAGAGAAAAGAGAAAATTTCAAAGCTGTTTTACTATTAAGCAATGCTTATTTTTTAACCTTAGAAAAAATTAGCTTGATTAGTGAAGGAATTAGAAAACTGGGAGAAGATACCCAAAATCAGAAACAAATAGTTGAAAAAGTAGTTAAAGACTTAGAAGTTTATCAAGAGATTTACGAATATCAAAGAAAAGCCCAGAAAGTTCGTCAAGAAATAGCGAAGATTGCCCAAACCGCTATTAATTTTGAAACATCTTTACAAGAATATTTTAGTCCTTTTCAAGTATTAATAGACGAATTAATCAAAGTTGATGAATATTTTTATGCCATTGTTGGAGATATTAAAAATTTAGGAGATAACATTTTAAATTATCAATCTGATTTATTAGATTTAGAAAAGAATCAAGGGTTTTCTCAAAAATTCATTGATTTCATGGTAAAAATTTATGACAAAAAATCTAGATTAGAAGATGCTTTTATAGAATCACAATTATTGGATGGGAACAACCATAATTTTGATTTACTAGAAAATAGTGTTTTTTTGGAACAGGGGATTGATTTAATATCAAATTATATATCAACACAAATTACTGATCAGAGAAAATACCCTGGTATAACAGCAGCCAACTTACCCTCTACTTCTTTATCAACAGCAAAAGAAACAGGATTAATGGAATTAGTTAATAATAATATTGATTTAACCCAAGAATTAATCAGTAATCAAAATATTGACTATACACCATTAAGGGAGCTTCTTCATCAGCAAAAGTGGCAAGAAGCTGATATTGAAACAGCTAAATTAATGTTAAAAGTCATGGGTAAGAATTATTGGAACGAAGTTTATCAGGAAGATATTGATAACTTTCCTTGTCAAGATATTCAACTTATGGATCAACTTTGGGAACAATACAGTTATGGTTATTTTGGTTTTAATATTCAACAAACTATCTGGAGTGAAATGGGTGGACAAGTAGACTATGAAACTGAAAAAAGATTAGGCGATCGCCTGGGTTGGCGAAAAGAGGGAAAATGGCTAGAATATGAAGCATTAACCTTTAATTTATCCCCAATAACACCGATGGGACATCTACCAGCCAAATGGTTAAATTATGATCAAAGTAGAGTGAAATTCACCCCAGAATTGTCTACAGAAAACCGATCAATGGCAGCTTGGCGGGTAAAATCTTGGTTAGTTTGGCAGATGCACCTGTTTTTTGCTCGTGTTCAAAACTGTCAATAAAATCCCTTTAGTTTCTACCATAAAAATAACGAAAGCACCGTTAAATAGTATGCTAAAAGCATCAATAATAATTTGACCAACATTTCACGATCAAATTTTCCAGAGGATTAAATATGAATATTTGGGTAAATGAACAAATTGATCCATCGGGAATGATTTACGCTTGTATTGCTTGTTGTGACCAGAATCAAGCACAAGATTGTCACAAGTCATTTCAGGACGGACTCACAGAAAGACAAAAAGCAGATGGTTGGGTGGCAAGGTTACGCATAGTAACTTCTTGGGAAGAAGTACCTGTTAATTCTTTAAAACTCAATTAACCCAATACCACTAACCCCACGTAAAATTATCAACAGTCCTACTGTCACAGATCATAATTTTGCGAAAATCTCAAGTCTGTCCATCTCTAAATTTCCATATCAAACTTTAATAATTTTTGAGAACTTTTCCGAGTTATCATCATCTCTAAGGAAGAAAATAACTAACTTGCAAAAACAGAAAAAATGTGGTGAGCTATTCTAGTGTTTGTACATCCAAGCCCAGCTATCCCATTAATTTAGTTGGCAACATGGGACAAGCTATCCAAATTTCTATTCACAACCCCAGTCAGTATATCTGTGCTAACTGCGAACAGATATTACCAGATTGGAAACAACAAGAATTCTTGTGGGTGGTAGTTGTCTTACAAAAAGCTAAATACCCACTGACAGAAGTAACAGGAGAAGTAGAAAGGGAAAAGGAAAGGTTGAGAGAAAAATTTATGCGGTTCGGTTGTGATGTAGCTTTCAATTTGCGCGATCGCGGCTACGTAACTGATTTAATTGATCCTCGTACTGGTTATCCTTTACTTTCTCATCCAGGCCATGTCCCCCATGATGATACAGCAGTGGCTAAAGCTTTACTAAATTATCCTGTGATCAAAAATAAATGCTGTGTCTTAGTTCATCCTGAGTGGGGTACTGCGGTTTATCCCAGTGTGTTACTCTCAGCAGCACCACCAGAAATCATTGCACAGGTAACAAATGCGATCGCACCTCTACACGGGTGGACAGAATCGCAAAAACACAATGTCTAACTGTTTTTCGGTCGTCTTAGTTGCTGAGAATTAATTGGGCCGAGAATTTTATTTAAACTCCGCAGCTGTTCCGCTGTACCCATACATATCAGGGTATCTCCTGACATTAAAACAGTGTCACCAGTCGGACCACCTATTAAACTCCCATCACTACGACGAATAGCTAGAACTAAAGCCCCGGTTTGCGATCGCAATTTAGCCATTTGTAAACTTTGACCCACAAAAGGACAAGCCATCTCTTCTAATAAAAATTCTTCCATATATAATTGTCGGTCTGTCCCCGAAAGCATCCCATCCACAAAATCCAAAATCTGCGGTCTTAAGGCCGCCGCCGCCATTCGTTTACCACCAGTAATGTAGGGGGATACTACCGCATCTGCACCACCCCGCTGTAGTTTTTGTACAGCCTCCTCCGTGCTGGCGCGAGCGATCGCCCGAATTTGTGGATTAAGTGTTTTTGCAGATAGAACTGTGTATAAATTTTCCGCATCTGAAGGTAAAGCCGCCACAATACAAATAGCTCTTTCTACCCCCACCTTCAATAAAGTATCATCCAAAGTAGCATCACCCTGAAAAGCAATATAACCTTCCGTCTGCGCCCTTTGTATAGATTCCATATCCGCATCAATCACCACAAAAGCCACACTCTCTGAGCGAAACTCCTTCGCAATTTGTCGCCCAGTCCGACTAAACCCACAAATAATATAATGTCCTAAAAGAGATTCCATTAAACGCCTTTGTTGTCTGAGTCTAATTCCTTCCTGAAAGTAGCCTTCAATTATAGCTTCAGTAAATCTATTGACAATGTAACCAATATTAATGACACCCATTAAAATTAAGCCAATTGTAAATAACCGACCTCGACTACCTAAAGGATGAGTTTCACCATATCCCACAGTCGCCAGAGTAATAACAGTCATATAAGCTGCATCTTGCCATGACCAACCCTCTACCAGCCAATACCACAAGGTCCCAATGAGTAGAACCAAGACTAAAGCCCCAGCCCCAGCCATCAATTCCTGTTGAATGCGCTTGTATTTTTGCTCTAAAGTAGAATACACAGATTTTTAAAGAAGAAGAAATTTGTAAATATTGCCATGAAACAAATAAATGGAATATTGAGTTTTAACACAAAACATACAGCATATAGCAGATAAATTAGGTACAAACTTCAATCAAAAAGCCTGACAACAAAAGATTTTTACCACTGACTGCTAAAAGTTGACCGCTAAAAGCTCCTGTAGCATCAAAAAATTATCGGTCAAATTTCACGGTTAATGATATATTTCAGGTAATGGATTTCAGATCAACTAAAAGTAGTTAGGAATTCTGTATTGGATGGAAATCTATAATTAAAGCTTGTAGTTAGTCCATTCAAGTATGAGTCTTATAAAACTAGAAATATTTGACTTATTTGACTATATTTTTAGTAACTATTAATATAAAAGATTTTCAGGAGGTGCGGTAGTGAGTTTTCAAACTCTAGTTGAACAAACCGAGATCCACCCAGAAGGCAACTCTGCTTCATCTACTCCCTTTGATGCAGATAGCTTTAATGAAGTAGTGATGTCTACCTATGGACGTTTTCCCCTGGCTTTAGAAAGAGGGTCTGGCTGTCGCGTTTGGGATACCCAAGGTAAGGAATATTTGGATTTTGTCGCCGGCATAGCTACTTGCACCTTGGGACACGCTCACCCAGCAATGGTGGCAGCTGTAAATCGGCAAATCCAAAAACTGCATCATGTCTCTAATTTGTACTATATTCCCGAACAAGGGGAATTAGCTAAATGGATTGTTGATCATTCCTGTGCAGACCGGGTATTTTTCTGTAATTCTGGTGCAGAAGCTAATGAAGCAGCAATTAAACTGGCCAGAAAATACGCTCACACTGTCCTAGATATTGCTAACCCAATAATTTTAACTGCTAACGCCAGTTTCCACGGTAGAACCCTAGCCACTATTACCGCTACTGGACAACCAAAATATCAAAAGCATTTTGATCCTCTAGTTCCTGGTTTCCATTATGTCCCCTATAACGATATTGCCGCAGTAGAGGCTGCTGTAACAGAATTAGATGAAGGCAATTATCGTGTCGGAGCAATCTTAATTGAACCACTACAGGGAGAAGGTGGTGTACGTCCTGGAGATGTTGCTTACTTCCAAAAACTGCGCCAGCTTTGTGATGAAATCGGCATTTTGTTGATGTTCGATGAAGTACAAGTAGGCATGGGACGCAGTGGCAAGTTATGGGGTTATGAACACCTGGGAGTAGAACCGGATGTTTTCACCAGTGCTAAGGGATTAGGTGGCGGTATTCCCATTGGTGCAATGATGGCTAAAAAGTTCTGTGATGTTTTCCAACCAGGGGAACACGCCAGTACATTCGGGGGAAATCCTTTTGTTTGTGGTGTGGCGCTGAGTGTGTGCCAAACTTTGGAAAAAGAGAATATTTTGGAGAATGTCCAAGAACAAGGCGCACATTTACGGGAAGGTTTAAAAATGATCGCTCGTAAATATCCTGACCATATTTCAGAAGTCCGGGGTTGGGGTTTAATTAATGGGATGGAAATTAAGGCTGACTCTCAGTTAACTGCTGCTGATGTTGTTAAAGCTGCCATGGATGAAGGTTTATTATTAGTACCAGCTGGTCTTAAAGTCGTCCGATTTGTACCCCCTTTAATTGTCACAGATACAGATATAAATCAAGCATTACAAGTAGTAGAAAAAGTGATGGTTAAAGTTACAGCATAAGTAATTTGTAATTCAATCCACATCCCCGATTTCTAATATAATTAATCTCATCAATGCTAAGGTTAATCAAAGAAGTCGGGGATCTAAATTTTATGATTACTTTGCCAATAATGTTTTGAGATTAATTCAGAAAGCCCTATATAAAGATGCGTCTACAATTTGAATTTCACTAAGTTGATTAATGACCACATCTGCACCTTGAACATGATCTAAATTATCATTCCAGGTAATTCCTATTGTACCAGCCGCTTTAGCATTACGCGCCATTTGCATATCACCAATAGAATCACCTACCATCAAAGTAGCTCCTGCTTGTACTCCTAATGCTTGACAAGCTTGAAAGAACAAAATAGCATCTGGTTTACTTGGACCTTCATCAACTCCCATTTCTAATTGTAGGTAGTCTCTTAAATGATGAGTCATCACAAATTGCTGTACATCTCTAGTTGTTGCGGCTGAGAGGATACCTAGTTTTAATCCTGCTGATGATAGTGTTCTGAAAACATCTAAGACTCCAGGAAAAAGAGGTGAAAGACTACTGCTTAGATATTGATCCGCTTCTGCTAAGGCTTGACGAGCAATTGTTAATGATTCAAACCAGTTTCTACCTGTTTCGGCGATGTATGCAGCAGCAGCGACTTCTGTTTCTTTACGACTAGCTACAGACATCAATCCGGCTGGATCTAATTTGTCACCGTTAATACCATAGGCCATTAATAAAGGTTCGCCAATACCGGGTATTTGTGCATCTATGATTCTAGCTGCTTTTTGTCCTAGCGATCGCAAGTAAGTTTCTGAGTCTTCTAACGTACCATTTTTGTCAAATAAAATTGCCTGAATATCTGAAAAGCTGATATCTTTACATTTGATAGTTACCATCTTCATTAGTTCTTATAAGTAGTTTAATTAGTACAAAAAAAGAGGGATAAACCCTCTTCAACTTTATACCTTAATTTGCAAGTAAATACAGGTAATTATGTATTACTCTTCAACAGTTACAGGAACTTCTGTTTCTGTTGTTTCTGTTGCTTCTACAGTTTCAGCCACTACTGGAGCTTCTGCTTCTGTTGCTTCTACAATTTCAGCCACTGCTGGAGCTTCTGCTGCTACTGGAACTTCTGTTTCTGCTGTTTCTGCTGTTTCCACAGTTTCAGTTCCCTCAACAACTTCAGTTTCTTCTGCTGGAGCAACAGTTAGACCTTGCTGTTTAGCTAACATTTGTTCCCTATACTTAGCCGCCATTTCTTCAGCCTTATCATAGACTAAATCACGGTTCTTAATCATGTCACCGGGTTCGGGTTCTAGCTGCTTGGTAGACAGAGATATTCTTCCTCTTTCTGCATCCAAGTCAATGATCATTACTTTCACTTCATCATTGACATTAAATACGCTATGTGGTGTATCAATATGCTCGTGGGAAATTTCAGAAATATGAAGTAGTCCACTTACACCGCCAATATCAATAAATGCACCGTATGGTTTGATACCGCGAACAGTCCCTATGACGACTTCCCCTACTTCTAAGCGGTTCATCTTCCGCTCAACCAAAGCCCGACGATGGGATAGAACTAAGCGGTTGCGCTCTTCATCTACTTCTAGGAATTTTAAAGGTAATTCTTCCCCTACTAATTCTTCTTTGGGTTTGCGGGTACTAATGTGAGAACCAGGGATAAAACCTCTGAGTCCTTCAATTCTTACCAATGCACCGCCACGATTAGTAGCAAACACACCAGAACGTACGGTAGCATCTTCTGCCTGTAATTGCCGTACCCTTTCCCAAGCCCTCATGTATTCTATACGACGAATGGACAGAGTTAACTGACCATCTTCGTTTTCATCAGTGAGGATGAAAAATTCCCGTGTTTCGTTTGATTGTAAGACTTCTTCCGGGGCATCCACCCGGTTAATAGACATTTCCTGTATAGGTATGTATGCTGCTGTTTTCGCACCAATGTCAATCAGAGCGCCGCGCGGCTCTATACTAAACACTGTACCTGGTACAATATCACCAGGGCTGAAGTGATAATCGTACTTATCAAGTAGAGCAGCGAAATCTTCGTGAGTAAATCCAATTTCTGTAGCGGTTAAATTCTGATTGACCATGCTGATTTTTCCTGGTTCGATTCTCCGTCAAGTTTTTATCACAGTTAATGATGTATAGGCGAGGGCTTTTTATAGAAGTCTACACTTACATCCTTGTCTATCCTAGCTCAGAAGTGCTAGGTTCACATATATCAACTTCCAGATAGGATATTATATCACATATCAAAAAGTTATTCACTATTTTTTGGGTTGTTACACCAAATTATATTTAACCCAGCTAGGGAGAAATTGCATGAATAAAAGCTGATGCAATAACTATCTTAGAATCCCAAATTATAAATCTAACATATTTCGCCTTTAAATTTAAAATGGTATATCTTCTGTAGTTCAGCAGTATTTCTGGCAAAAACCTCACCAATGGTATCCGTTGCTACTATATTTAGCGGCAACGGATGAAAGGCTAAATTATCTGAAAATACGGGTAATGACACCCTAATTAGTCTTTATCTTTTCTCTCAAAACGAGGGGGTTCGCGAAAGGCGATCGCAAAAAAGAGAACACCTATTGCTAAGGTCAAGATCAAGATGTATGCAACGCTTTCCATATCAGGATTCCCTGCTTATACAGCTAGTAATTTTAGTTGATCAAACAAGTAAGAAAGAAAGTATGAAGTAATAAAACTTCATACCTTATACTTCATTCTGGATTAGGCTTCCTTCCGAACACGAGTGGACTTGTCACCAACTTTTTGGAACAGCCCCCACTCTACTTGCTCTTCTAGGTCAGCTTCTACGCCGGCAAATACGTCACGGTAGATTGTCCGTGAACCGTGCCAGATGTGACCGAAGAAGAATAGTAACGCAAATACAGCGTGACCGAAGGTAAACCAACCTCTGGGAGATGTACGGAATACACCATCAGAGTTTAAGGTTTCTCTATCAAAGTCAAAGATTTCGCCACCTTGAGCCTTACGAGCATATTTCTTCACATCAGCGGGATCTGTAAAGGTTTGACCATCCAAATCACCACCGTAGAAGCTAACAGTTACACCTGTTTGCTCAATGCTGAATTTTGATTCTGCCCGACGGAATGGAATGTCAGCGCGGACTACTCCATCTGCATCGGTCAAGACGACAGGGAAGGTTTCAAAGAAGTTAGGCAGACGACGTACTGTTAACTCACGTCCTTCTGCATCGGTAAATACTGCATGACCTTGCCAAGATTGGGCAATACCATCACCTTTAACCATTGGACCTGTACGGAATAAACCACCTTTAGCGGGGCTATTACCTACGTAGTCATAGAAGGCCAATTTTTCAGGTATTTGTGACCAAGCTTCAGATAGGCTTGCACCTTGAGCAACGCTAGTTTGTACACGGCGCTCAATTTCTTGATGGAAGTAGCCTTGATCCCACTGATAGCGGGTAGGTCCAAACAATTCAATGGGGGTAGTAGCGTTACCGTACCACATAGTACCAGCAACTACGAATGCTGCAAAGAATACAGCCGCAATACTGCTGGAAAGTACGGTTTCGATGTTACCCATCCGTAGGGCTTTGTAGAGCCTTTCGGGAGGACGAACTGTTAAGTGGAATAAACCAGCAATAATACCAACTACACCAGCAGCAATGTGGTGAGCTACAACGCCACCGGGGTTAAAGGGGTTAAACCCGGCTGGTCCCCATTCTGGTGCTACTGCTTGGATGCTACCGGTAACACCATAGGCATCGGAAACCCACATCCCAGGTCCAAACAGACCGGTTAAGTGGAAGGCTCCGAAACCGAAACAAAGTAAACCAGATAAGAACAGGTGGATGCCAAACATTTTTGGCAAATCTAAGGCAGGTTCGCCTGTACGGGGATCTCTGAAGAGTTCTAAATCCCAGAATACCCAGTGCCAAACGGCAGCTAGGAATAATAAACCAGAAAGAACGATGTGAGCAGCAGCAACACCTTCAAATGACCAGAAGCCGGGGTCTACTGCTGTGCCACCGGTTACGCTCCAACCACCCCAGGATTCAGTTACGCCTAAACGTGACATAAAGGGAAGTACAAACATCCCTTGTCTCCACATGGGGTTGAGAATTGGATCACTTGAATCGTAAGTAGCCAGTTCATAGAGTGCCATTGAACCAGCCCAGCCAGCAACTAGGGCTGTGTGCATTAAGTGTACAGAAATCAGTCGGCCTGGATCGTTCAGGACAACTGTATGTACTCGATACCAGGGTAGTCCCATTGACTACAATCCTCCTAGATGAGTTAGTTTTGTTTACTAAGCAATTTTCTTACTGAGGATCTGAGGGGGATAAGCCGCCACTCAGAAAACTCTCCGAGTTTTTGTTATTGCTAGTCTTGAGTTTTACCACAGATTAGCCTGTGTTTTAGCAATGCTTTGCCGCTGTCATCGCTTAATTTCCTAGAGTTTGTCACTTTTGGAAGGTAGCTATTGAGGCGGCTATGGGATTGCTGAACAAAAATGAGAATATTTTAAAAAGTGTAACTATTCCTGGAACGCTTTGCAAGCATCTCCTGAAATGTATTTACCTGGCTTGTGGCTTAAATATCGCTGCTAATCTTAGGTATTTTACAGTTAACTGCGGCTCAAGTATTACAAAAGTGAAGTGCTATGTTTTGTAAAGATAGTCCTATTATATATAATTAACCGATTACATATCCTAAAATAATTAACTGCTGATTTTTAAAAAATTAATGGTAATAAACTGGTTTTCTGTTTCTATAAGACGGTGGAATAAAGTAACAAAATTTCTATCTTTGTTCTGTTTATGTTTATTGCTGGCTGTCAGCTGTACCCCTAGTCAACAAACGACTACTCCAATTGCTGGTGATGGCAGAATTACTTTGGGGACGACAGCAAAACCAAGAACCCTTGATCCGGCTGATGCCTATGAATTAGGATCTTTGGGTTTAGTATTTAACATGAGCGATCGCTTGTACACCTATGAACCAGGTAGCACAGAAATTAAACCCCAACTAGCCACAGCATTGCCCAAAGTTAGCGAAGATGGTTTAACATATACTATTCCCTTGCGGGAAGGAGTTGTTTTCCATGATGGTACACCTTTTAACGCTAAAGCAATGGAATTTAGTATTCAGCGTTTTATCGAAAATAAAGGTAAACCATCTTTTTTATTGTCTGATACTGTAGATTCTGTGCAAGCTACTGGGGATTACGAATTAACAATTAAACTAAAAAAACCCTTTGCGGCTTTCCCCTCACTGTTAGCATTTTCTGGAGTCTGTCCTGTTTCTCCTCAAGCTTATGAAATTGGGGCTGGGAAATTTCAACCTAATACTTTTATAGGCACTGGTCCATATAAATTAGCCCAGTATGGAACAGATTCTTTAAGATTGGATGTGTTTGATCAATATTGGGGAGAAAAACCAGCAAATAAAGGTGTTAATATCCAAATTCAAACTAGCCCAGTTAATTTATTTAATGCTTTTCAAACTGGTGCGGTAGATGTGGCTTATTTGTCTTTACAACCAGATCAAATTAAAAGCTTAGAAGCAGGTGCAAAAAAAGGAGACTGGCAAGCTATCACTGCTCAAGGTAGTGTAGTTAGCTATATGGTTTTAAATCGTAATCAACAACCTTTAGATAAACCAGAAGTAAGACAGGCGATCGCATCATTAATAGACCGTCCACTCTTAAATGAAAGAGTTTTATTTAATCAAGCTGATCCACTTTACAGCATGATTCCTACCACATTTAATGTTTCCCAACCATTATTTAAAGATAAATATGGTGATGGTAAATTTGAAGAAGCGAAAAAATTATTAACAACCGCAGGTTTTTCTCAAGTAAATCCTGCCAAAATTCAAGTTTGGTATCCCGCAAGTTCACCCACCCGCAGTTTAGCAGCACAGACTTTAAAATCCTTAGCTGATACTCAAATGGATGGCATCTTACAACTAGAAGTAAAAACCGTCGAAGGGGCAACTTTCTTTAAAGAAATTTCTAAAGGACTATACCCCATAGCTTTACTAGATTGGTATCCAGACTTTTTAGATCCAGATAATTATGTACAGCCATTTTTAGCCTGTGAAAAAGGTTCAGAAGCAAAAGGTTGTGAAACTGGAGGAAGTCAAACCCAAGGCTCTTTTTATTACAGTGAAACAATGAATCAACTCATTGATCAGCAACGCAAAGAACAAAACCCAGAAGCGAGGAAGAAAATATTTTCTGACATTCAAAATCAAGTTTTAACCGATGTTCCTTACATTCCCCTCTGGCAAAACAAAGATTATGTATTTGCTCAAAAAAATGTAAGTGATGTCAAATTAGATCCCACTCAAAATCTGATTTACAAAAACATTAAAAAGTAGTTATTAGTTATTAGTCATTGGTCATTGGTCATTAGTTATATTGATCCTGACTTCTGACTTCTGATTCCCCACTCCTTGAACTCTTTCTAAAATATGTCTCGTTCCAAAGCCTTACAATATTACATAGTTTCTCGGTTGCTATTTGCACCATTGCAACTATTAACAATTATCACCATTGTTTTTCTGTTATTAAGAGCTACCCCAGGAGATCCAGCAGATGCAATTCTGGGTGGACGAGCGCCAGAAAGTGCTAAAGAAGAATTAAGAAAACAACTGGGTTTAGATTTACCAATCTGGTTACAATACCTCAATTATTTAGGAAATATTCTCCGTTTTGATTTGGGAACTTCCTTAACCAGTCGTGGTCAAAATGTCTGGGAAATTATTAGTCAACATTTCCCCGCTACCGCAGAATTAGCAGTTTCTAGTATGCTAATTGCGTTAATCGTAGGGATTTTCGTTGGTACAATTTCCGCATCTCGTCCGGGAACTTCCTTTGATGTTGGTGGACGTTTATTTGGAATTATTACCTACGCACTACCTATGTTTTGGGTGGGAATGTTATTACAATTAATCTTCTCTGTCCAACTGCGTTGGTTTCCTAATTCTAATCGTTTTCCCCCTAATCTTCCTGCACCTGAAACTATTACTGGTTTATATACATTAGATAGTTTGTTAGGTGGTAATTTGAGTCAATTTTTTACAGCTTTACATCATTTAGCTTTACCTAGTTTAACTTTAGGAATTTTACTCAGTGGCATTTTTGAACGTATTGTTAGGGTAAATTTAAAACAAACTTTAAAAGCTGATTATGTAGAAGCGGCTAGAGCGCGAGGAATATCTGAAAATAAGATTTTGATATCTCATGCTTTAAAGAATGCCTTGATACCTGTAATTACGGTCTTAGGTTTAACATTTGCTTCTTTATTGGGAGGAGCAATTTTAACAGAAGTAACATTTTCTTGGCCTGGTTTAGCAAATCGTTTATATCAAGCTATTTCTGATCGAGATTATCCGACTGTACAGGGAGTGTTGGTGTTTTTTGGTGCAATTGTTGTGACTGCGAGTATTTTGATTGATATTCTCAATGCTTATGTAGATCCGCGAATTAGGTATTGAAAACACTTAAATAAGTAGTCGTGCAAAATAAATTTCATATTTAGGGAAGGTGACAGGTGACAGTTGACAGACAAGAGATACAGAGATTTCTATTGTTTTCCCAAATGTGCAATTAATTTTGCCCAGGTACTTAAATACTAATTTACAATACTTAAATAGTATCTGAGTTGACTACCTCTGCAAACTCCGAGGATCAAGTGCATCCCTCAACCCATCACCAAGGACATTAAAGGATAAAACTGTCAAAATAATCAAAATTGCAGGGGGCAAAATTAACCAAGGTTGTAATACTAAAATCGAAGCATTACTAGCTAAAGAAAGCATATTTCCCCAAGAAGGATCGGGTTGTTGAATCCCTAAACCAATCAAACTTAATACTGCTTCTGCACCAATAAAACTGGGAATTGTTAAGGTTGCTGAAATCACCACATAGGTAGCAGTTTGGGGTAAAACATGACGGATAATAATATAAATTGGTTTCCCACCCATTGCTAATGATGCTTGGACAAATTCTCTTTCTTTAATTGATAAAACTTGTCCACGAATTACCCTAGCTAAACCCGCCCAACTAATTACAGAAGTAATTAAAACAATAAACAAAAACCTCTGTGTACTTGTTAATTGGGGGCTTAAAATTCCTGACAATGCTGCTAATAAATAAATACCTGGAAAGGTCATCAAAACTTCGGCAAGACGCATGATTACACTATCAATGACACCGCCAAAATAACCAGAAATACCGCCTATTAATAACGCCAGAGGATAGGTAATAATAATCCCAAAGATACCAATAAATAAACTAATCCTTCCACCATAAAGCAGGCGACTAAATTGATCTCTTCCTTGTTCGTCAGTACCTAAAATGTTAAATTTAGCTTCTCCTTTAGCTCCAAATAAATGTAAATTGAGAGGAATACCGGAAATGATAGTAATTTCTTCCCATTTTGGAGGTAAGGGTAAACTCAGTTTAAATAACTGATATTCAGAATCAAAAACAAATAAGCCTAGAGGAGAAGGTTTTTGATAATCTATAATTAATTTTCTTTCCCCTGTTTCTATGTCTGTATCTCCTTGAATAGTAGGATAAATATGAGGGCCTATAAACTTACCCTCTTGGGAAATCCAATGAATACGAGTTGGTGGTAGCAAAGAACCGTTAGGTTGTGAATCATAAGGGTTATAAGGTGCAATAAAATCAGCCCCAATTACTGCTAAATAAAAAACTAATAAAATAATTGCCCCAAATTTGGCTAAGGAATTTTTTTTGAGTCTTTGCCACCAATTCATAATTTTTACTTTGCTCTCTAAAAATGATTAAAATATACTTCTCTTGTCATGAAAATCACATGATTTTATATAATCTGCTAGTTAGATGATAGATGATAAATTAAAGATCCTAAAGTTAGTAATCATCTATCATCTATTACTAACTAGGTTTGGGTTTTATATGGCTAATGCCACCTTATCACAAGCCCTAACTAGCAAAGTCATCAATGCAGTTGTTTAACTGTTTAACTGTTCTGCTAAATAATGTAATTCCTCATTTTCTTTTTCATGCTCAATTACGAAAACATTAGAGTAAAGATTAGCTAGAACCTGTTTTCCTTGCTGGGTTAAAGCTAAATAACGTAATCCTTCTTTGATATATGGATAGACACCATTCCAGTAAAATTTGGCGTAGTTCTTCCGCAAATCGCCTGGATTTTGATAGCCTAAAACTTTATTAACTCCTGTTTCTTCAAATTCGTAAAATAAGCTGGTTATTTTCTTCAAATAACGGGGATCACTCAATTGCCCAATTAAATCAGCAGCACGAACTAAACCTGCAAAGTGAGTAGTATCTTGATGATCATCAGCACTGGGAACTGGAAAGCGTGTTAGTTCAATATTATTTTTAATTGCTTCCGCATTTATTAACGGATGTCCACCAAATCTTTCATCAATAAATAGTTTTGCCCTATCCACATGATAGGGTGTGAGACTAGCATCAGAAGCACCAGAAGGTAGAGAAACCATATTACCATTTTGACCTGTAGAATATAGGCTTTCGGCTTCTTTGTCGTCTCGACAGACTCCTTTGACATAGCCAATATCGTGACACAATAAGGAGATAATTACGTGTAACCAGTCTTCGCTGGAAACTCCCCCTTCTCGGATATGTCTACCTCGTAAAATTTCTTGTCCCACTAGGGTAACAAGTACGGAGTGTTCAACGTTGTGATATAAAGCATCACTGTTGGCAATGTTTTCTAAGGCCATGTTACCAGCCCAGGCTATGATGTCTTGATAATCTGTTTTTAACCCGCCATAAGTACGCTGATAACCTGTTCGTAGTTGGTTTACAAAAGCGTCAATGATGATTTCTGTGGTATTGAACATAGAGGATAGTTAGGGTATATATTTTTTATAATCGTGTTTACTGGTGGTAATTTCGGTCAATTTAAGTTCTTTGTACTGTAGTTCAATTCATCGGTAAAGAAGCATATTTCCAGAATTTGTTGCTTAACACCGTTGTTGGATTCAGTTTACATTATCCTTCTCAGTTTTTCTAAGCAAATCCAAAAGTTATGAACTTTCACTTTTACTTTTAATTAATTATTTTTAGGTGATTCTTATCATGCAGAAAGTAGTCGTTTCAAATACCAACAACCACCTTTAGGTAACAAAACATAAAAATTACCTGCTTAAATATTTTTTGTAAGTTGCACACAAAGTCATTAATAAACAGGTAACTAATACCTTGTCTTGTTGATGATTTGAATATATATAATAACTCAGGGCGAACGATGGGACTCGAACCCACGAATGGTGGTACCACAAACCACTGCCTTAACCTCTTGGCTACGCTCGCCATCCATTGCTTGCACTAATATAGCATGACACTGGAAAAAAGATCAAGATTTTTTTGCCAGAATTTGACATATTTTCTTTGTAGTCTTGTGTAGTCTTGAAAATGTAGAAACTTGAACATAATCTAAACTATTATGAAAGCCTGGACTATAATTGCCTCTGTGGGAGTAGCTGGATTTGCTGTTTTAGGACTAGCGATGGCAAACACTAACCCTGAAAAGGCTGAATACGAAGAATATGCAGTAGAAAAATTAACTACTTACTTAAAAAGTGACTTTTGTCAAAAAACACCTAACTTCCTGCAAAATCTGATACAATTAAATTGTAATAAGTTGATTGATTCTGTCAACCCACAAATCAGAGAAATTATTACTGCAACTACCAAAAGACAAGATTATCTAGTTTTTAGTGTTTATACCACTGATTTAAAGATTGATAATTTAATACCAGGTTATACATTTGAAACGGTAGGAGCATTTGATCAGTTTTATACTTATAAAGCAGAAAAGCAATAGCTTGAGTTAGTTTTCATTTGTCAATGGGAAAATTCAATAGATAGAAGTGGTTTAATTTTTACCAATAATTATTTAATGGTACAAGCTCCTAGATTGATCTGTTGAATCAATTCAAAATCTAAAATCCAAAATTGTCATGACTGATGACTTGTTGTACTTTTTGCTTATACTCTCACAATTTAGATGATTCCCGCTTCTGTATTAAATGTGGTAAGTCACTGCTGCTCAAAGAACGATATCGTCCTATCCATCCTCTTGGTAGTGGGGGGTTTGGTAGAACTTTTTTAGCTGTAGATGAACACATACCTTCTCAGCCAAGGTGTGTTATTAAACAACTTTACTTTCTAAATGCAAATACAGCCACATTAGCAAAAGCTATTGAATTATTTAATCAAGAAGCAGTGCGTTTGAATGAGTTACAGCATCCTCAAATTCCCCAATTAATGGCACATTTTGAACAGGAAAATCAACTGTATTTAGTGCAAGAATTAATTGTTGGTAAAACCTTAGCACAGGAGTTACAAGCGGAAGGTTTGTTTAGGGAAGTGCATATTTGGCAACTTCTCCAAAATTTATTACCAGTGCTGCAATTTATCCATTCTCAACAAGTAGTTCATCGGGATATCAAGCCAGCCAATATTATGCGAAGATATCCACCAATAACAGGTAATAAATCTGAAGCACAACTACCAATTAGTAATGGAGAATTGTCACATCAAGGTTCTACTATGACTGTGAGTGAATTAGAATCTTTAAATTCTTCAGGAAAAACTAAATCCAGCCTCTCAATTAGTAAGATTAAACCAATAAATTTTATAGCTGAATCTAGAAAGGGTGAATTAGTATTAATTGATTTTGGTGTTGCTAAACAAATCACAGCTACAGCTTTAGCTCATACAGGGACAACGGTAGGAAGCGCAGAATATATAGCTCCCGAACAAATGCGGGGTAAGGCTTTACCAGCTAGTGATCTTTATAGTTTGGGTGTAACTTGTATTTATTTATTAACTGGAATTTCTCCCTTTGAGTTATTTGATATTACCAGCGATCGCTGGATCTGGCAAGATTATTTAACTACTGAAAATTCTGTTTCTGAGCAGTTGTCTACAATTCTTGATAAACTGCTGCAAAATTCCCTTTCTCAACGTTATCAATC
This sequence comes from Okeanomitos corallinicola TIOX110, assembly GCF_038050375.1. Classification (NCBI taxonomy): domain Bacteria; kingdom Bacillati; phylum Cyanobacteriota; class Cyanophyceae; order Nostocales; family Aphanizomenonaceae; genus Okeanomitos; species Okeanomitos corallinicola. Next base: position 3,307,484 of record NZ_CP150886.1, read on the forward strand.
GGCAACAGAAGTGTTAGCTGCCATTCACACAAAAGTCCAACCAGTTAAACAAAATATTAATATTCATGTTAATGATCAAAATACTCTATATTCAGCTACAGGAGTTGATTACACTAAGTTAGAAAAGTTTCTGCGCCATAAACAATGGCAAAAAGCCGATGCGGAAACTTGGCTGGTAATGCGTCAAGCTTTATCTAAACCTAGCAGTAAATATCTATTTAATAGCGATTTAGAAAAATTTCCCAGTGAAGACTTACAAATTATTGATTATTTGTGGACAAAACATAGCGAAGGGCATTTTGGGTTTAGTGTACAAATACAAATTTACGAAAGTTGTGGCAGAGATTATGGTAAATTTTGCGATATTGTGGGCTGGGATATCACAAAGTCTAGTTCTTCTGGGCAAAATATCTTTTTTAACTGGACAATGAACCAATCATATCCCAAGGGGAATTTACCTTCCCATGCTTGGGTCGGTGGTACTAAACCTTGGGAACATCTAAGCTCTTTAATTGTTGCTTTTTTAAAAATACAGTGATATTAGATGCACTAACTTTATAGTTGTAAAAAATATAGACAAATATATTTTACTTTGAAAGTTTTACCAATACTTTAGGAAACTACAATCCCCTGTATCCCATCTGCAAAAGCATTAGGGATTGCAATTCTTTAGAATATTTAATGATCCATTTACATCTGCATTAATTAAAATACCTTCAGCAGATTTATATAGACCACGTTTAATTCTATTACCGCTAAAAGAATATTTTTCCCCTTTTTTATATTTGGGGAGTACATCTTGATCTAAAAAACTAGATTTAGATGTATAACTTTCTTCGGTGATAATTACAGATATTCCTGCTAATTCTGCTTTATAAGTCAACTGTCCAATAAATCTGGTATGTGGTATTTGAGTAAAATTTTGGTTATTTTGAGAACCTATATTCAGTTCTTGTTTCCAACCTTCATTTTTGCCAATTACCAAAGTACCTATATTTAATTTAACCAACTTATTGATTAAATATCTGCTGGCTTTATGCAAGTAGTCATCAACCTTAAAATTGCGTTTTGTGCAGAGATTTTGTAATCTTTTTGATGTCTTATTTTTGATAATAGCCTGTAGTTCAGCTTTCTTTTTGTTAAAGAAATGATTAATGGATTTTAACGGTCTGCCATTTATCAAGAAAGGTATTAAACCTGCTTGATTGAAAGTTACAGTAGCCAAATTATTTAATCCTAAATCAATACTGGCAATTCTCTTATTGTCTACCTGTTTTGGTTTTTCTTCTTGATGATAAATCACCTCAATTACATAATGATTAAGTTTGGGAATAACCCTAACTTGTGCTATTTATTTAGTCTGAGTAGGAAAAACTATTTCAGTTTGGCTAAGTTTAATAAATCCTTTTGATAGAAATGGTTTAGACAAAGTCTGTATGGTATAAACTAAAAGGTTTCTCCCATTTTCCTTATGTTTGTATTTAGGTAATTTTGGTCTACCCAAAAACTTAGATGGGTTTTCTTAATAAGCCTTTTGTGCTTGAAAAAATGCTTTCCAGTTCTTATCTAAAATCATTAATATTTGCTGACTTACTTTCGCTGGCAGATTTTTATAATCAAACTGACTTTGTAATAGTTTTTGGCTCTGATTATAATTGAGAATTTTACCAGTTTTAAAGAAAGATTGCCTAATTAAGTAGTTGGCAGCATTATAGAGATTTTTAGAAAGAAAGCAAAGCCTATCAATTTCTTGGTAATGTTTATGAGTGTTTTTGATGATGTGTTTTTCAACTAGTCGCATTCATCCTCCTGAAGACATTTTACAATGCACTCAGTTTTCCGAGTCCGTCTTCTAATTGAGTAAAGTCTTGCACAAAAAGAAGTAATAATGGAAACAAAATCGTGCATTAAATCATCTGTTCTTTCTGTTGCTAAGTTAACAACTTCAATATCTCTACCAAGTTGATTAAGTAAAACTTTAAGGTAATTAAATCCTACTCTTGATAGTCGGTCTTTGTGTTCACATATAATCAGTGAGTAATCATCTTGGTTTAATAGATGAATTAACTTACGTCTGTTATCATTAACACCACTACCAACTTCTTTTACTATTCTGACAACCGTATATCCTTTGGCGCAACAATAAGATTCTAGTCTCTGAACCTGAGTGTCCAGGTTAGATTTATTTTCACTACTACTGACTCTGGCATAGATAACTACTCCTTTGTTGATTGGTTTATCGAAGTTGACTATGACTGTACCTGTTGTTAATTGTGTAGCGTTGAGTTCACCACGTTTCCACATTCTCCAGGCTGTTTTATAACTAACTCCTAGTGACTTAGCGTAATCTGATAGTTTCATGGAGAGTCTTTCTCGACCTTCACAATTATTTTAAGACATTTGTCTACGTTTGGCAATGCCTGTCTATAAAATGGGAGAAATTTACCAATACATGAGGTACATGAGGGTGGTTAGAGGTTTCCACCCTAATAAACATTAAATTAATTCAGAAGTCAGGAGTCAGAATGTTGGATAAATCAGTAAATAATCAACCAGTAATTTTTGGCTTAAACCTGAAAAATCTGACTGCTGACTGCTGTTAGCTGAATGCTTACAACTTATATCTTATATATCAACGTTGATATTTTCGATCTGTTTAGCAGCTTTATCCCACAATTTAGCATTTTCTTCGTCATGCCAATGAGTTCTGAGATTTTCTGCTTTTTTGTGGCAAATTCTTTCTAACAATTCTAAAATTGCTCCTAGTGTTAGTTTATCTACTAACTCTTCTAAAGCATTCATGAATTCTTTCATAAAAATACCATCACTTTTATTTTTTAGTTAATTACATTTTTTGCCCATGTCATCTGCCTATCTTTTAGTATCTCACGGAAGTCGTGATCCACGTCCAGATGTTGCTATGCAGCAATTAGCAAAATTGATCAGTGAGAAGTTACCAAGGGGTAAAAATTTAGTTGGTATAGCTACTCTGGAGTTAAATACCCAACCTTTACACCAGCAAATTCAAGATTTTGCACAAACAGCTTTAACTTTTGGCTGTCAATTTCTAAAAATTATACCTTTGTTTCTACTGCCAGGCGTTCATGTCATGTCGGATATTCCCGCAGAGGTAGAAATAGCACAAAAAGCATTGGTTGGAAGCATCAAGCTGGATCTAAAACCATACTTAGGTAGTCATGGGAAGATAGAAAAGCTGCTGACTAAAATTATGGCTACTATCAAAGCAGAAAGGGTAATTTTGTTAGCTCACGGTAGTGGCCGTTCTGGTTCACAAAAACCTATTGAAACTATAGCTGAGAATTTGGGTGTTATGGCAGCTTATTGGTTTGTTTCTCCCAGCTTAGAAGTCAGGGTGAAAGAATTGTTAGTGGCTGGTTCTCGGCAGATTACAATTTTGCCATATTTTTTATTCCCTGGAGGGATAACCGATGCGATCGCCGAATCTGTAGAAAAGTTACAATTACAATTTCCAGAAGTAAAGTTACAATTAGCCTCACCTCTGGGAGTCAGCGCAGAACTTGCGGATGTAATTTGGGATTTAGCAACAGAAGGGGAACAAATTGTTGGGTAAGGTTTATTTAATCGGTGCTGGGCCTGGTGATCCCGGACTGATGACTCTTAAAGGTAAGGGTTTATTAGAATGTGCAGATGTCGTGATTTATGATGCCTTAGTCAGTCCACCCATTTTGGCAATGATCAATCCCCAAGCGGAGAAAATCAACGCTGGTAAGCGGATGGGGAGACATTCACTTTTACAGGAAGAAACTACCCAATTGCTAATTGAAAAAGCTCAAGATTATCCTGTGGTAGTGCGTTTAAAAGGAGGTGATCCTTTTATTTTTGGCCGTGGTGGTGAAGAAATGGCGGAATTACTGACAGCGGGAATTTTTGTAGAAGTTGTGCCTGGGATCACAGCCGGGATTGCGGCGGCGGCTTATGCTGGAATTCCTTTAACTCACCGTCTGTATAGTTCATCGGTGACGTTTGTAACGGGTCACGAAGCGGCGGGAAAGTATCGGCCTTCTGTTAACTGGCAAGCGATCGCCCAAGGTTCAGAAACTATAGTGATTTATATGGGTATCCACAATCTACCTTACATCGTGGAACAGTTAATTTTAGCTGGATTGAGTTTGGAGACTCCCATAGGTTTGGTACGATGGGGAACTCGACCAGAACAAGAAGAATTAATTGGAGAGTTAGGAACAATTGTGCAGCAAGTTGAAGAGACGGAATTTAGTGCGCCAGCGATCGCAGTCATTGGAGCAGTAGTTAAGATGCACAGTATCCTTTCTAGTTATCGTCCGTTATAGTCTAAATTTAAAAAGTTAGTAACTGTTTAAACCATGTTCTGAAAAATTACTTTCAGTAAATCACCTTGATTTAAAGGCTTAGTCAAGCAACAGGAAGCACCAACTAGCTTGGCTTTAGCTCTATCAATTAAGCTGGCTTTTTCTGTCACCATAATCACAGGTGTATTTTTAAACTGTGCCTGTTTACGTAATAATGAACAAACTTCATATCCATCTAAATTGGGCATCGTTACATCCAGAAAAATCATATCTGGTTTAATATGTAAGATTTCCATCAGAGCTTTTAAGGAATCTGTTGCCCCAAATACAGAGAATATTTGTTCATCTAAAAAGCCTCTAATCGTATTTAAAACTAGATGACTATCATCTACACAGAAAATAGTGTAATTTTTTTTATCTTTAGGTTTTGAGTAAAAACGTTGATATCTGCCCGTGTTGGGTAGTTTATTGCCAATAGGGGGTAATTGCACTTCAATTTTGGGGCGTTTCTTTGTCTCATCAAATTTTGGTTCTTCAAAGCTTGGCTCATTATATCTGGAATGATTGTATTGCCAAAACTGCTCAGGGGAAATTCGTACACCCGCTTCACACTTTTCCACTAATAAGCGCAAGTTCAAATGACAAAACTTAGGTAGATCATCTAAGAAACTTTCAGGAATAAATTCATAACTCCCTTCTTCTATTTTCAGAAATGAGTCGAGAAACTCTAAAGATAACTGCTCAATCAACATTGCCGCTTGTAAAGCACTGAGGTATTTTTCATTAACTAACCAGCAAATAGCCAGATAATCTGGATTGGGGATAGTTTGATTTTCCACACCTCTTTCAAAAATGCTTTGCAACTGCTGATTAATTTCTCTAGGAAGAGCAGAATTATGTTGGCCTAACCGCTGTAAGTTCCTATATAGCGGCTCAAACATCTTCTCTGAGTAGCAAGCATAAATTAGCTTTCCTTCCTGTACATAAATTGACCAAGCCCCTGAAGTGCTAAATACTTGTAGACAACCAGTTACAGATTTACTGGTGATTTTTTTCAAGAGGGACAGAGGTTGTAGCTTTTGGAAAAATCTGTATCTACTAATAGGAAGCGTTTTCATTAGCACGGCTCTAAATACAAATTAAAATTTGACACTGCAATTTGTGAACTACCCGTAAGCAATTCACACCGGTCTTTTTGGGCATAATGCCAGATCAAGATAACGGTTTATATTGCTGAGAGTATAGCAAGTCTCTTCTCTCAACACACAATACCCAACACCCCACACCCCACTCACCCCTCACCCACCCAAAACGGTGGAGATTATGCAGTGAGTAATAGGTTATCAGTGATAGGTAAAACAGTTGAAAGTCTTTTGTCTCTTGGGTTTGTCATGAGTTGAACTCTTAGTTGTTCTCACCCCTAACATGGTAGAAAGTAGCAGTTTAAACTTGAAATTTGTAGTTAATATTTTCTGCCAATTTGGCAAGTGACAAACTTTCAACTCTTGACTTTCACAAAGATTGATAAAAGCAGTTGTTAAGTGTTTAGCTATCTGCTTTCAGTTCAATGTCTCACAGCAGTTTGTGCCATCAGGTTATCTATTGCCTCACGGCTTTATGGCTTTCATTCCTACAACACGACAGCTAAAAACTAGAGTTGGAAGCTGACAATTTTAACTAAAATATCCAGTATTTATTACTACTGAATACTTAATGATTGACAACTGGTAGATGCTAAATAATTACTTACTTCTTTCACGTTACTATATATTTACCAGGGAAATAAAAAACTATTTTAAATATATTTTAAAAACTTCAAGTTAATTTTAGTAATAGTAGTGAAAATAACTGCCATTATCTCTGGCTTTAAATAAGTACCAAAGCAATTCTTATAAATGCTATAAATAATATTTTATCTTTAATTTTTTATACTGTAAATATAGTTACTAGCAAGACATTTTTACTAATTAAGTTTACTTTGCGTAAATCTATAATATGATAGATGTTTAATTCCTAAATATATATTTAGGTTAAGCAATACTCAGTCTAAAATCCCTAAATACCTAAAGCTCTAAAATATTTAGATGTTTTTAGTTATCATTTGAGTATTACTATAGTGATTAATGCAGCATATTGCAGGTAAATGAGGTGCAAATTATTTTAATTATGAATTTTTACACCAAAAGGGTTTTACTGCCGAAATACCAGGTCTGTGAGCATTCGCTGATAGCTATTGGTGTAACCTGCCACTAAGTATAAGCTGTTTGATAATGCTTAATTCAATTTTTTTCACCTTTACTGATGAATGATCGGGATAATTTAATTTTTGGGAAAAGTAAGAGAACATAATTAATTAACAATGATATGGGTATTTTCTATAAATACTGAAATTGTTAAAATTTATAGGAGTATCTTAGTGAACAAAGTGAATGTGATATTTTTGTAAGCTCAACACTATTGATAGCAAGGATTTTACTCTCACTTTTTGTCTATTACCTGGTGAACATGACGATTTTTTATACTTACTTACCAAACTGTGACTGCCATTAATCTTTTAGTTCAAGAAAAAACTGAACGTCTGGATCGCTATCTGTCTGCGGAAATACCTGATTTATCTCGTTCTCGTGTTCAACAGTTAATTGAACAAGGTCATGTTTTACTGAATGATCAAATTTGCACATCAAAAAAAATAAATCTGAAAGTTGGCGATCGCATTAGTCTGGAAATTCCTGCTGTCCAACCGTTGGAGTTGGTAGCACAAGATATTCCTCTAGATATTCTCTACGAGGATGAGCAATTACTTATTCTCAATAAACCTGCTGGTTTGGTAGTTCACCCAGCACCTGGTCACGCAGATGGAACTTTAGTTAATGCTTTGTTGGCACATTGCCCTAATTTACCGGGAATTGGTGGTGTACAACGCCCTGGTATTGTTCACAGACTAGATAAAGATACCACTGGTGCGATCGCCATTGCGAAAACAGATATTGCATATCAGCATTTGCAAGCACAACTACAAGCAAAGACAGCCCGCAGAGAATATTTAGGGGTAGTTTATGGCGCGCCAAAAACTGAAAGTGGAACAGTAAATTTACCTATTGGTCGTCATCCCCAAGACCGCAAAAAAATGGCCATAGTTCCTGTAGAAGCAGGAGGGAGAATAGCTGTAACCCATTGGCAAGTGAAAGAAAGACTTGGGAATTACACTTTGATTCATTTTCAACTAGAAACAGGACGCACCCATCAAATTCGTGTCCATAGTGCCAAAATTGGTCACCCCATTGTTGGTGATCCCGTTTATGGTTCTGGTCGTTCTGTCGGGGTGAATTTGCCCGGTCAAGCATTACACGCATGGCAACTCAAGCTGCAACATCCCATTTCCGGTAATTGGGTGGAAGTAACCGCACCCCCACCCCAGGCGTTGACAAAGTTATTAGAAGTCCTTAGGCGTAGATAGTCAATATGGTGTTGCTAAGAAAAAACGGCGTAGTTTCTCGTCAAACTTTTGACTTCTAAATTTCGAATTTAGACCTAAAAAATCCCCCCTGGGAGGTTAATTGAAGAATTTCCGCAAATATTTATAAATGTAAAATTTACATTACTTAATGAAAACCCAGTCATCTAACTATGTCCGCAAAATAACTGTAACTTAGTGTTGGTATATTTTTGCCAGATTATTAAATGAATATAAAACCTGGAAAATATTTGTTTTTTCGAGCCTTATATAAAGTTATGTAACAAAAATTAGGAATATTTAGGGCGCATAGTTCTTATATGTAAGGGATTTGAGGCTTTTCTTATTGCTGTAACTTATTTCTTCATAATTTGTAACAAACAAAGTATCTATAGCGGTGTATAAACATAATCGGAAGGGGTTAAAAAATAGAGCAAAGTTAAATGAGATAGCTAATCAGAAAAGCTTAGTGAGTCTCTCATAAAGTTAACTTCGCTTCTCATAATTTCCACCTCCAGAAAGATGACAGACTAAATCAAGAACTATTGAGCTTTTAGTTTGTTGTCCAGTCCAAATTGATAAAACGAAAGTTTTAATCAGCACATCTCTCAACTAAGTAATTAGGAGATTAGAGTCCATGACATTAGATGTATTTTCCAAAGTTGTTTCCCAAGCTGACGCTAGAGGCGAATTCTTAAGCACCGAACAACTAGATGCTTTAACCGCAGTTGTTAAAGAAGGTAACAAGCGTTTAGACACAGTTAACCGCATCACAAGCAACGCTTCTGCGATTGTTACTAACGCTGCTCGTGCTTTGTTTGAAGAACAGCCCCAATTGATTGCTCCTGGTGGTAACGCTTACACCAACCGTCGTATGGCTGCTTGTCTACGCGACATGGAAATCATCTTACGCTATGTTACCTATGCTGCAATAGCTGGTGACGCTAGTGTTCTCGATGACCGTTGCTTAAATGGCTTACGTGAAACCTACCAAGCTTTGGGTACTCCTGGTGCTTCCGTAGCTGTTGGTGTTGGCAAAATGAAAGAAGCTGCTATCAATATCGTTAACGATCCTAACGGTATCACTAAAGGTGATTGCAGTTCTTTAGTTGCTGAATTGGCTGGCTACTTTGATCGTGCAGCAGCAGCTGTTGCTTAATCAATAAGTACAAACGTACAAACAGTCCAGAGCTAAACATCTAGCTCTTCCAACAACATAAGAAACCAATCTAGGAGAATTTAAACCATGAAAACCCCAATTACCGAAGCTATCGCAGCTGCTGATACCCAAGGACGTTTTTTGAGCAACACCGAATTACAAGCTGTTAACGGTCGTTTTGATCGTGCAGTTGCCAGCATGGAAGCTGCTCGTGGTTTGACAGCTAACGCTCAAAAACTAATTGATGGTGCTACCCAAGCTGTATACACCAAATTCCCTTACACCACCTCTACCCCTGGTAATCAGTTTGCTGCTGATGCTCGTGGTAAGTCCAAGTGCGCTCGTGACGTTGGTCACTACCTACGCATCGTTACTTACAGCTTAGTTGCTGGTGGTACAGGTCCTTTGGATGAGTTCTTGATTGCTGGTTTGGCAGAAATCAACAGCGCATTTGATTTGTCTCCTAGCTGGTATGTAGAAGCTTTGAAATATATCAAAGCTAACCATGGTTTGGGCGGTCAAGCTGCTAATGAAGCTAACACCTATCTTGACTACGCAATCAACGCTCTTAGCTAGATAGCTTCTTGCCCGGAGAGGGGTACAAATGCTGGATGAAATTATCCCTTCGGGGTTAATCAGTTGTTCGTGGGGAATTAAAACTCCCGATGCTGGACTGAATCACCTAGCAGTTGGATCTCGCTCCGGGCATAGTTTTATGTCTGTTAGGTCACAGATGACAGGTGATAGTAAAGAAGACGGGAGTGATTAACTCTGACTAGTGAATTTCTCTTGACTTTATGTCTAAACTCCCTGATCCGTTACTATAAGTGACAAAAAATCAACTTGATACAAACAGCAATTGCTAAAAAAACTACATTGCTAGTCAAAAGGTAAAGAAAAATGGCAATTACTACAGCAGCATCCAGGCTAGGAACAGAGCCTTTTAGCGACGCAAGTCGAATTGAACTGCGTCCTAACGCCAGCCGCGAAGAAGTGGAATTGGTAATCCGTACCGTTTATCGGCAAGTTTTAGGAAACGACTATATATTGGCATCAGACCGCCTTATCAGTGCAGAATCACTTTTGCGCGACGGGAGTCTGACAGTACGCGAGTTTGTACGGACTGTGGCTAAGTCTGAACTCTACAAATCTAAATTTTTCTATAACAGTTTCCAAACTCGGTTAATAGAACTCAACTATAAACATTTGTTGGGTCGCGCTCCATACAGTGAGTCTGAGGTTACATACCACTTAGACTTATATATTAACGAGGGCTACGATGCGGAGATTGACTCTTACATTGATTCTATTGAGTATCAAAATAGCTTCGGCGAAAATGTAGTACCTTACTACCGTGGTTTTGATACTCAACCAGGTCAAACTATGGCTGGTTTTAATCGGATGTTCCGTTTATACCGGGGTTACGCTAACAGTGACACATCCCAGGTGGAAGGAAATAGGTCTCGGTTAGCGAGAGAATTAGCAAGTAACAAAGTATCCTCAATTGTTGGTCCATCTGGATCAAACGACAACTGGGGTTTCCGTGCAACTGCGGATAATGCCCCCAAACAAAACTTAGGTAATGCTGTAGGGCAATCGGATCGCGTTTACCGAATTGAAGTAGCAGGCATTCGCAATCCAGGATACCCCAGCGTGCGGCGGAGCAGCACAGCATTTATAGTACCTTACGAGCGTCTTTCTGACAAGATTCAGCAAATTCACAGACAAGGCGGAAAAATTGTCAGCATTACATCTACGTAAGGTAGAGTGCTGTTTTCCGGCATCATCCATCAACAGGAGATTTACAAGTAATGTTTGGTCAAACAACACTTGGTGCTAGTAGCGTTTCTTCATCTGCAAGTCGTGTATTTCGTTACGAAGTTGTAGGCTTAAAGCAAAACCAAGAAACTGACAAGAATAAATTCAACATTCGCCGTAGTGGTAGCGTATTTATTACCGTACCCTACAGCCGGATGAACGAAGAGATGCAGCGTATTAACCGTCTAGGTGGCAAAATCGTTAAGATTGAGTCATTAGCAGTAGAGTAAAACTAAAGCCCTGGTAATGATAGAACCCACTACGTCAGAATATTCTGCCGAAAATGGGGCGCAGTTGACACCAGAGCAAGCCATAGCTAACCTGCAATCATCAGATTTAAGTCTCCGCTATTATGCCGCTTGGTGGTTGGGTAAGTTTCGAGTCAGTCAGCCAGAAGTTGTTAACGCACTCATTACAGCGTTAGCAGATGAAGCTGATAAAACAGAACTAGGAGGTTATCCACTCCGCAGAAATGCAGCCAGAGCCTTGGGGAAATTGGGCAACCCTAAAGCAATATCTGGATTGATTAAGTGTTTGGAATGCTCCGATTTTTATGTACGTGAAGCAGCAGCCCAGTCTTTAGGAATGCTTGGTGCTAAAGCAGCAGTACCTACACTAATCACAATGCTAGATGGGGGTGTGGCCAAGGCCGTGCAAGTAATAGGCCGCCCCCATCTAACCCAACCATATCAGGCAGTGTTAGAAGCCTTGGGAGCTATTGTTGCAACTGAGGCTATTTCCCTAATTCAGCCTTTTCTAGAGCATCCAGTCCCACGGGTACAATGCTCGGCAGCTAGGGCTATGTATCAACTTACCCAAGATTCTCAGTATGGAGAATTCCTGGTGACAATGATGCAAAAAAGTGATCTGAAATTGCGGCGTGCAATTTTGGGGGATTTGGGAGCAATTGGGTATATGGCAGCTGCTGAGGCGATCGCCCATGCTCAGGCAGAAAATAGTTTTAAACTCATGGCATTGAAGGGCTTGCTAGAACATCAACTAACTGATAAGTCAGAATCTATTTCTGATCAGGCAGTCCGAGTCATGAACTTGATGGATTCACTATTGTAGTCAGTGGTCATTAGCTGTTAGTCATTAGTCAAATGATTAATAACCAATGATTGTTGACTATTAATTATTGATTTTTGACCAATGACTGAGGAACTAATTAATGCTGTTGCCTTAGCAGAAACACCAACGCAAATGGTGACAGCAGTAACAAATTTGGCAGCAGCTAAAGATCCAGCGGCTATTCCCACATTGATTGCTGTTTTTGGTTATAACAACCCAGCAGCAGCAGTGTTAGCTGTAGCCGGACTTACAGAATTGGGTGAAATTGCAGTACCCCAATTACTAGAACAAATTGATGATTATAACTATGGCGCACGGGCTTATTCGATTCGCACTTTAGCAGCGATCGCAGATCCCCGTGCTTTAGATGTGTTAGCCACTACCGCAGCTACAGACTTCGCGCCTAGTGTGCGCCGTGCTGCTGCTAAAGGTCTAGGAAACTTAAACTGGACTAAATTAGCCTTGGCTGAAAGTCAAAGTGCCATTAATCGCGCTTTAGAAACATTACTGTTTATTTGCCAGGATACCGACTGGTCAATTCGTTATGCGGCTATTGTCGGGTTACAGTCCTTGGCAAAAATTACCCCAGTGAGGGAAGTGATTGTGCAGCAGTTCCAAAAAATGCTCACTGATGACACTGAAAAAGCTATTCGCGCTCGTGTCCAATTGGCTACTCACAGCTTGGAATTAACAGCTAGTTAATTTTACCCGTAATACCACAAAACAAGGTAAAAGTAAAGATGTCAATACCACTTTTAGAATATTCTCCTTCTTCACAAAATCAGCGTGTAGAAGGTTACGAAGTACCTAACGAAGATACTCCAACTATTTATAAACTCACCTCCGCTACCCTAGCCACTGATGTTGATGAGATCATTTGGGCAGGATATCGGCAGATTTTTAGTGAACATCTGATTCTCAGCAGCTATCGGCAAAAATTTTTAGAATCTCAACTACGAAATCAGGCAATTAACATCCGTGATTTTATCCGGGGCTTGGGTAAGTCAGAAGTTTTCCGTAGTCAAGTAGCAGATGTTAATTCTAACTATCGCTTAGTTGATTTAATTCTTCAGAGATTTTTAGGTAGGAAATCCTACAACAAAAAAGAAGAGATCGCTTGGTCTATTGTCATTGCCACCAAAGGCGTACATGGTTTTATTGATGCCTTATTAGACTCTGAGGAGTACCTAGAAAACTTTGGCGACGATATCGTACCTTACCAACGCCGTCGTTATCAAGGTAGACCATTTAACCTAGTTAATCCTCGTTACAGTGACTACTGGCGCAATGCTCAAAGTATGCGCTCTATTGGTACTCGTTCGTTCTACAACATCCGCACTTCAGGATCTCTCACCACTGAAGATATTCGCAAAGCTATTCCAGCTGGTTTCTTTGCTATGGCAGGAAATATCATCACTCCAGAACGCAACTACCAAAGAACTATTGCTTCTGTGACTTCTCAGGTGAAAACCATGGAAATTCCTGACACTAGCAGGGAACTTACCACAGAGGAAGTAACAATAAAACCCGTAGCTGTTTCTCTACCTTATAACTATATCCCTAGTATTGCTAAAAATTAGTAGCAGGGAATAGGTGACAGAAGGAATTTGAGCAATTACCCATTACCAACTTACAAACATTCTAAAATATGGCACTACCTTTACTAGAATACAAACCCAGTTCTCAAAATCAACGAGTACCTGGTTACGAAGTACCCAACGAGGACACCCCCAGAATTTACCGCAGTGAAGATTACAGTTTTAGCGGTGACGCTGAAGAGTTAATTTGGGCAGCTTATCGTCAACTGTTTAGCGAACACGTGATTTTGAAATTCTACCGTCAAGGTAATTTAGAATCTCAGGTCAAAAACAAAACTATTACTGTTCGTGACTTTATCCGGGGTTTAGCTAAATCGGAAGCTTTTAAGAGTTTGGTAATTCAAACTAACTCCAATTACCGCTTAGTAGAAATTGGACTCAAGCGGTTGTTAGGTCGTGCGCCTTACAACAAGGATGAAGAAATCGCTTGGTCAATTAAAATTGCTACCAGCGGTTGGGATGGTTTTGTTGATGTTTTGATTGATTCTGAAGAGTATCAAAGCAGTTTTGGTGAAAATATAGTTCCTTACCAACGTCGTCGTTATAAAGACAGACCTTTTAACTTGGTAACACCTCGTTATGCTGACTACTGGCGCGACAAGCTAGAAGATGCACGGTACAAACCTGGTAGTATCAGTGATTTCATGAAAATGGCTGCTGCTGCTAGTATCAGAACCGTTACTTACACACCTGTTAGCACCGCTAACATTAACATTCCCAACACCACCAGAGAAACTATTCCCGCGGGTGTTCCTGTTTCTATTAGTCCTAGTGCTAGTTTTCCCGTTCGTTAAATCTCTTTGGGTATGTAACCTAATGGGAGAAAATAGTTAAAGTGTGAATTGGGAATTTGAGTAATCAAACCTAATTCTGTTTTCAAAGTCAAATTTATTTACAAGAGGAAAGACGCAGCATGGCACTGCCATTACTTCAATATAAACCAACTACTCAAAATAACCGTGTGAGCAGCTTCGGTGTTGCTGACCAAAATGAAGATACCCCTTATGTCTACCGTGTAGAAGATGTTAGTTCCTACACTGATATTCAAGGTATTATTTGGGCATCCTATCGTCAAGTTTTCAGCGAACATGAGATTCTCAAGTTTAACCGTCAAGGTACTCTAGAATCTCAACTAAAAAATGGTTCTTTGTCTGTTAAAGACTTTATCCGTGGTTTAGCTAAGTCTGAAGCTTTCTATCGTTTAGTTGTTTCTGTTAACAACAACTATCGTTTGGTAGATATTGTTCTCAAGCGCCTTTTGGGTCGTTCTGCTTACAACAAAGAAGAAGAAATTGCTTGGTCTATCGTTATTGGTACTAAGGGTTTTAGTGGCTTCGTTGATGCTTTAGTAGATAGCGAAGAGTATGACCAAAGCTTCGGTGATAACACCGTTCCTTACCAACGTAAACGGATGGAAGGTCGTCCTTACAATTTGGTGACACCTCGCTATGGTGTGGACTTCCAAGAAACAGCAGGTACAGTCAGAACCGACTGGCGATTTGTGTTGGAAAACTTCTATACTGCCAAAGCCAAAACAAAACGTCTCCAAGAAGGTGATCCTAGCAAATATGCAGATATGGCTGCATCCTTGTCTGGTAAAGGTAACTATGCACAAAAAATCTCTGCTTTTGACATTGATTATTTGAATGCAGTTCCTTATCGTGGTAAACGCTAAGATTGGTAATTTGATTACCTGAATTTTCGGGTCTGGTTTTTACATTAGTATGATAACGGGTTGGCGGTTTTTCTGTGAGCTAGTTATGATGTTAGGTGAAAACTAGACCCTTAGTTGTTGGTGATTGGTGAGAGGAAAATAGAATTTTTTTAATTATTAATTATTTACTATGGAACAGAGACTAAATCAGGAACAGTTAAATCAAATTATCGCCGAAGTTCAAGCATTACAGTTAAAACAAGAAGGTGAATTTAATCAAGAACAAATTCAGCAAATTTTACAAGAGTTGAATTTACCACCAGAATTGTTGGATGAGGCTTTAGTGCAGTTAAAGCGTCGTCAAGCTTTGGAAGTACAACAACGCCGGAATAAAATGATTGCGTTTGGTGTGGTTGGGACAATTATTATTACTATTGGTGGTTTGGTATTTTTTAATCAAAAAAATGCTTCTTTATTAGCTAATGTTTCTGCCCAACAAGATAAAATTACTTTAGCTAATGAGAATCAAATAAATAGTGTTTCTCGTCAATCTAATCCTGAACTTTTTTATCGTGTAACTTTGAAAGATGCACCGATAGGTAAAAAGCTTTCTTTGGGTTGTAATTGGATTAATCCTAGTGGTGAAATTGTTAAACAAAATAGTTATCAAACTAAAGATGTAACAACTACAATTTGGAATACTCGTTGTCGTTATACTATTAATTCTTCTGCACCTGTGGGTAATTGGCAGGTGGAAATGTTGTTGGGTGGGAGGAAGATTAGTGAGGAATCTTTTGTGGTTAAATAGTTATGTCTGGATATCATTTTATCGGTTATTGGGGTGAGAAAAAGGAAGATTTTTTCACGCAGAGTCGCAGAGTCGCAGAGAGAGGAGGGGAAGGAGACGGATTTGTTTGGAATGTTTTTTATATTGGGTGTGATGATGTACCGGAGATAGGGGGAAATTCTATTGCTGCTATTTCTGCTTCTGGGTTTGCTGATGCTGATGTTTGGGTGAAGCTAGAAGATAATAATTTGATTTTGGGTAGGGAAGTTTTTGGTAGAGTTCCTTTATTTTGGTGTTGTAAAAATCATACTGTTTGGTTTGCTTCTCGCTTAGATTTATTATTAGAAATATTTGAAAATCGGGAAATTAGTATTTCTGGTTTGTATGGTTATTCTTGTTTTTCTTATGTTCCTAATTCTTTAACTCCTGTTGATGGGGTTTTTAGTCTCACTGCGGGAACTGAGGTTATTTTTAATTCTCCTAATGTTGATAATTACGAAGTTAAAAAAATTTATCAATGGTGTGAATCTCCAGAAAAGATTACAGATGAAAATACCGCTATTGAACAATTGCAAGTTTTACTAAAAGATGGGATTGAAAAACAAGTTGCAGATTTAAAAGATGAACCTGTGGGGGTTTTTCTGTCTGGGGGTTTAGATTCTTCTATTGTTGCTGCTTTGTTGGTAAATGCTGGGGTAAAAGTTCGCGCTTATGCTTTAGATTTTGGTGAGTTTGGTATTTCTGAATATCCCTATGCGGAACAGGTAGCACAATTTTTGAATATTCCTATTATTAAGGTTGATGCTAGTCCCAAGAATATTAAAAATGCAATTATTCCTACTGTTAAAGCTTTAGATTTACCTTT
Organism: Okeanomitos corallinicola TIOX110; assembly: GCF_038050375.1. Classification (NCBI taxonomy): domain Bacteria; kingdom Bacillati; phylum Cyanobacteriota; class Cyanophyceae; order Nostocales; family Aphanizomenonaceae; genus Okeanomitos; species Okeanomitos corallinicola. The sequence goes on from NZ_CP150886.1 coordinate 3,324,200, forward strand.
TGGTGATAGTGTTACTGTTCCTTTATATCTTTTAAATAAAGCTGCTAGTCAAGAAACTAAAGTTGTTTTCAATGGTGAAGGTGGAGATCAATTATTTGCAGGTTGGACTAATAAACCTTTAATTGCTGCTGGTATTTATCAAGCTGAACATCCAAATAAAAATGAAAGTTTTATTCAACAATATCTGCGGACTTTTCACCGTTTTTGGGGTTATGAAAAACAGGTTTATCAGCCGGAAATTTATACTCTGATTCAGGGTTTAAATGCCCAGGAATGGCTTTTAGATGCGTTAGATACTCGTTTTTGTCCTTCGTTGTTACATCGTTTACGTCGTGCTAGTTTGATGTTAAAAGGAGCGCAAAATATCCATCCCCGTGCAACTGCATTAAGTTTTGTTCATGGGTTGAATGTGCGATCGCCTTTTTGTGATTTAAATTTAGCAGAATGGACTTTTCAACTATCGGGTAAACTCTGTTTACACGGTGCTTGTGAAAAATATATTCTCAAACGCGCTGTAGAAAATTTACTACCATCGCAAATCGTTTGGAGACAAAAGCGGGGTATGGGTGTTCCCTTAACTTCTTGGTGTGTAAATAATTTTTGGCATGATATCGGTAATTGGCTGAATCCGGGTATACTAGAGGCGGAAAATATATTTTCACCTGATATAGCAGTTAAAATTATTACTGGAGATTTAGGAGGGAACATTCAAGGACGACGGATAGGTGAGATGCTTTGGTTACTTATTATCTGGGAAATTTGGTACTCTCAGATTTTCGGTGTACAACGAGGATCAAAATCTTGGAATCATCCATTTTTATTACCTAATTGGTTATGGAACTATTACCAGAAATTCACCAAGAAATTACAAGCTTAACAACTCCGTTTTCTTTAGCAATTGCTGAGGAATTATTAAATATTTATGGTTCTCCTTTATATGTTTATGATGGAGATTTTTTAAATCAAACAATTTCTGATATTACTCAAGCTTTTAGTTATCCTCATACTCGGTTTCATTTTGCTAGTGTCACCAATGGAAATATCTCTTTATTGAAGATTTTTAAAAATGCTGGTTGGGGACTTCATGCTAATACTCCAGGGGATATTTATTTAGGTTTAAGTGCTGGTTTTAAACCTGCGGAAATTGTTTATAGTGGGAGTAATTTAAGTCGGGAAGAAATGGAACAGGTTTTGGAATGGGGGGTGAATAGTTTAAATTTGGATAGTATTTCTCAGTTGTGTTTGTTGTGTGATATTTTTTTGTTTCGCGCAAAGACGCAAAGGAGCAAAGATAAGGAAGAGTTAAATGTTGGTTTAAGGTTGAATGTTTCGGAAGATAGTCGGATTGGTGTGAGTTTAATAGATTTTGCAGAAGCTGTTGAAATTGCTAAAAATGCGGGTTTAAAAATTTCGGGGTTACATTTTTATCGGGGTACGGGTACTAATGCAACTTCTGCTTTTACTGATGTAATTGATTGGGTTTTAGAGATAGGAAAAAACTTACCAGATTGGCAATATTTAGATTTTGGTGGTGGTTTTGGTTATCCCTATCATCATCAAGGTGCTGCTTTTGATTGGCAAATTTTTGGAGATGAGTTAAGTAGAAGAATTAGGAATTTACAGAAAAAAATTAATTTGGTTATTGAACCAGGACGTTCTGCTGTAGCTGGTTGTGCAACTTTATTAGTTAAGGTTGTTTCGGTAAAATGGCAAGATAAAAAACAAATTATTGGTGTAGATTCTACAATCGCTAATATTTCTGTTCCTGCTGTACATGGAGGTTATCGAGAAATAATAAGTTGGAAAAATAAAAGTTGTGAAAATTATCTGACTGATGTTTGTGGAAATACAACTTATTCACGGGATTATTTAGGTAAAAATTGCCAACTTCCCGCTTTGGAAATTGGGGATATTATCGCTATTTTAGATGTGGGTGCTTATGGTTATGCAATGTCTTCTCATTTTTTACATCGTCCTAAACCTGCGGAGGTTTTGTTGGAAAATGGTACTCATCGTTTAATTAGAAACCGGGAAGATTACAGTGTTTTACTTAATAATCAAATTCTCTAAATTTACCCAAAACTATGAAATGTATTAACTGCGGAACTGACAATAATCTCCAAGATAGAACAGCAAATCAAGGAAGATGTAAACAATGTAATCATCCTTTTGCTTTTGAACCCACAAGTATGGGAACTGTAAAAATTACAGACCCAATGTTTGCAAAAATCTTAGCTGATATTTCTGTTAATAATACTTTATATTTTACTCCCAAGCAGCTGTTGTATTTTTTGGATAACCGTCTTAGAAAAAAAGCATTTCAACCTGTGAGTTTTGTATTTTTATATCTTTTCTTCAATATTTGGGTAACTCTCTTTTTCGGAGGAATGACGAGTGCTTTTTTACCTAATTCATTTATTATTGTTAATTTAATTTACCAAGCAGCGACAATTTTCTATTTATTTAATAATACTAAGTCTAGTAAATTAAATAATTCTAGTCGGAAATCTAGTGCTAAAACTTTAATATTTATAGGAATTGTAATTATAGTAGTGGGAATATTTATAAGTTTATCATTAAATTCCTTCCCGATTTTTTGTACAGTTGTGATTTTAGGAATGTTATCAACATTTTTAGGAACTAGACAGTTAGGAAAAGTCGGAAATTTACCACAGGAATTTTTAGTTCCCCAATCAAATTTAGAGGGTTGGCTAGAAAGATGGCAACAACTTAATGGTAAAATAGAACAACTTTTACATTCTCCACAAGAAAGAATTGCACCCGCATCTGTTAACCCTGATGTTACTGCTTATAGTTTTGATAGATTAATTGTCTGTGATAGTGCGACAATTGCTCAAATATTAATTGCTAATAATTTCCACTTTGAAAATAACTGTGCAATTCTCAGTGTGACTGGTTATCCTCAAACTATTTTTGCAACGACCATGGAAATGTTACGCAGAAACCCGAATTTACAAGTTTTTGCTTTTCATGATTGTAGTCCTAAAGGTGTAAGCTTATTAAATCACCTGCTGACAAGTGAGAATTGGTTTTTAAATAGCAATCTAAGAATTATTGATTTAGGTTTGTTACCACGTCAAATTCTTGCGAGTAAACGGGGAATGTTTGTTCAAAATGCAGTACCTTTCGCTCGAAAATCACAAGAATTACCTACCACAGTTCGTCAAAGTTTATCTGCTGAAGAATTAGCTTGGTTAGATGCTGGTAATTTTGTGGAATTGGAATCTTTTACACCGCAAATGTTAATTAAAGTTCTACAAAGTGGTATTTCTGGAAGTTTGAATCTAGCAAGTCATGACAGTGATTTGATGTTAGTTGATGATTCAGGAAATGATATTTATATTGTGGAAAGTTTTGGATAAGCACTCAGTTTATAGATAAAAAAAGACTTTCAAATCTGTTAACTATTATGACTTCTAAATTCTGCGAGAATAACTGTTTTTCATAGCTTCTACAAACTCATTTTCTTGCAAAATTGTGTACAGATTGACATCTTTTTCTAATAAACAAGCATGGCCACTACTTGGTAAAATTACATTGTGAGCATTAGGTAAAATATCATTTAATCTTTGTATCTCACTCACAGAAGGTAATAACCGATCATTTCCTCCAGCAATTAATAATACTTCTTGCTTGAGTTTTTGTAGTTTTTCTTCTTCAATCTTAAACTCTCTTAACAAAGACAAGCGCCAATTTATCGTTTCTGCGGGTACAGAACGCATAGCTGCAAGCAATTTCTGGCGATCGCTATTAGATATTCTGGATAAAGACGCTAAAAATGGCAATAGACCTAATGCACCAACACTATAAAGCCATGACGGAACTACATTAGTTACTTGTGATATTGAAGTTAACCAAGACTGTAAATGAAAGGAAGAAGCAGGATTAACTAAAATAACACGTTTAAATAAATATGATGATTGAGTGACAATTTTCATAGCCAAACAACCCCCAAAAGACTCTCCACACAGGTAAACTGGACGATGAGAACTTTTTTCTAACTCTGCGTGAATTAAGTCTAAAACATTTCTGGTTAAGACATCCCAGCTACTTAGGTCTTGTTTGGGAATAGTCAAACAACGGATATCAAAACCCAGTTCCAACTTAGCAGTTTGCGATCGCAGTAGTTCCCCAGTTCCATCCATTCCTGGTAAATATATAAACAATGGATATTCTGGTTTTACGTGATTGGGAGTTAAAAAACAAGGTTTTAGTTCAAATGCCGTCATATTACCAACATATCTACAAGACCTTGTTTAACTGTACCTTTTTACTAGCAATTATGGGGAGATGGGAAATTAAATAACCCAATAACTAATGACTAATAACTAATAACTGCTGACTAAAATCAGCTTTTCCAGATAAAAAAATATTCACTCTGAAACCATGATTACAGATTTTAGTAAAGTTTGAATGAATTATATATAAATAAGTGCAATCGCTTAACAGAACCTTCACATACTAAGTCAAGATTGCCCATTAGTAATTAGTCAAGGTGATTTCCTTTAACCTATTACCTGTTGTCATTGCCAGAAACTACCATCAAAATCAAGGTATCCATCAAGCTATTGAATGTTCAATAAATAGAATTAGACCAAAATGATCACTATTTGGAGGACTATGAGAGTGTCTAGTTAAATGAGTATAACAACGGACAAAAAAATTAGGAAATCAATTCATCATCAAACTCAGTCCACCATAGAGTTTTATTCCTAAATTCTGACTCCTAATATATAATTTTGTGCAAAAAATCGCAGCTTTTCTTGACGTAAATTTTACATTTCTTTACTAGAATTCCCTACATTTTTAGGTAGAAATGTATAAATCAGAGATTTA